>CANGMY010000031.1 GCA_947455015.1 Microthrixaceae bacterium
AACACCAGCGCTCAGGCACTCACCTTTGCCACGCTTGCTGAACCACCAGCACCGACGACATCCACCACGCTCGCCGCAACAACATCCACGACAATCGTGAATGCTGATCCGGTGACTCCGTCGTTCGCCTGCTGAGGCGGTTAGAACCCCAAACGGTCGAGGGCGCCGGCTTTGCGCTGCCAGTCCTTGTCGACCTTCACAAAGAGTTCGAGATAGGCACCTTCTGGCAGTTGCTCGCGCACGGCCATACCGACCTTCTTGAGCACCGAACCTTTGTGGCCGATCACGATGCCCTTTTGTGATTCGCGCTCAACGAGGATCTCGCAACGGATGCGAGGCCATTCCCACTCGACGACTCGAGTCGCGATCGAATGCGGAAGTTCATCGTTGGTCACGGCAAGCAATTGCTCACGAACAAGTTCGGCAACCCAGAACGCTTCAGGAACGTCGGTCACCATGTCGTCGGGATACCAAAGCGGCCCTTCGGGGAGACGAGAAACAATCTCAGCGAGCAATCTGTCGACGCCTTCACCAGTAACAGCAGAGACCGGGAAGTAAGCCGAGACGTCAATCTGCTCGGCAGCGCGCGCCAACTGAGCGACGACATCATCGGGAGATGCGATATCGGTCTTATTCACAACAACGATCGCGTTCGACGGAACTTTCTCGGCGACGAATCGATCGCCGGGACCGATCGGCGCAGTGGCGTCGACGACAAGACACACAACATCAACACCACTAGTCATTTCCGAAGCCGATTTATTCAGGCGCTCGCCGAGCAATGTTCGCGGGCGATGAATACCAGGAGTATCGACAAAGACGATCTGCGTGTCAGGACGATTTAAGACTCCACGGATCTGAGAACGAGTTGTTTGGGGTTTGTCTGAAGTGATCGCCACCTTCTGACCGAGGATGGCATTAAGGAGAGTCGACTTGCCCACATTGGGCCGGCCGACGATGGACACGAATCCGGACTTCACTGGGTCAACCGCTCGATCCTCACCATGCCGATTCGACGTCCCTTCACCTGTTCTGCACGAAGACGGAATTCGCCTTCGGTTGCACTTTCACCTTCGAACGGTACGTGACCGAGGAGGTGAAACATAAGACCACCGATTGTGTCCCAATCGCCCTCAGGCAAATCGACACCCAGGAGTGAACTCACTTCGTCGATCGACATTCGCGCTTGCACTCGCAGTTCTCCACCAGGGAGACGCTCAACCATCGCGTCTTCATGATCGAACTCATCGGCGATTTCACCAACAAGTTCTTCAATCACGTCCTCGAGAGTCACCAAACCAGCAGTGCCGCCGTATTCATCGATCACCACAGCCATATGCGCTTTACGAACCTTCATTTCTGAAAGAAGTTCGGAAATGCGTTTGGTCTCAGGAACAAAATAGGCGCGGCGAGCAAACCGAAAAACGCCGACATTTTCGCGACCAGCACGAGAGGCGCGCACCAAATCCTTCACATACGCAATGCCCGTCACATCATCGATGCCTTCGCCGAAGACAGGCACTCGACTTCGACCAGCAGCGAGAGCCGCTTCAAGCACTTCAGCAACGGTGAGCGTGTTGGACATTGCCAGCATGTCTGGTCGAGGAACCATGACTTCGCGGCAAATTGTGTCGCCGAACTCGAAGACCTGTTCAATCAGCTCGCGCTCTTCTTCTTCAAGGATGTCAGCGGAAACTGCCTGATCGGCAAGCGCCAGGATCTCTTCTTCCGAAATGAAGGGCCCGTCCTTCAGGCCCTTCCCTGGAGCGATCACGTTGGTCAGGCCAATGAATCCGCGCACGACTAAACGCAATGGCCAGAAGCGCGAAAGCGCCCAAATGATCGGCGTCACCGTTCGAGCAGCGCGTTCGGTGTGATCAATCGCCCACGTCTTCGGCAATGCCTCAGCAAAGACAAAGACAAGAACGACATCAGCCGCAACGACGAGGGCGACGCCCCATGTATCGAACATTCGATACGCCAAGATGCCGACCAACGTGGCCTGCACTAATTGACAAGCGATCATCACGAGCATCACGCCATTGAGGTACTCCCCTGGGTGAGAGACGAGCGCCACAATTCGCTTACTACCCCACCCTCCCGAATTCTTGATGGCGTGAGCCTTCGATTCGGTCATGCGAGTCAGCGCAGTTTCGGCCATCGCAAAGAAGGCCGTGAAAACCAGCAGCACAACTGCAAACCCGACAAGCCACAGATCGGTCGACGTAAACGTTGCGGAGAACATGCTTACCCCCATGGATCAGCAGAAAGCGGCCCGTAATGGGCTGCCAACAATTCGCGCTCACGCGATTGCATCTCGATCCGCTCGGCTTCTTCGGCATGATCCATACCAAGCAAATGCAAGATGCCGTGCACAACAAGCAACGCCACTTCATCATCGAATGAACCGGCATGGGTCGGCGCATTCCGCTCGGCAACCAACGGACAGATCACAACGTCGCCGAGTAGAAGCGGAAGGTCTTCAGGATCGTTCTCGATGCGATCCGGACCAGGACCGCCAGCATCGGGCCAGCGGCCGGGCTCGTTCGGATCGCCGTCAATCGGAAATGACAGCACGTCTGTGGGGCCATCGGCTTCCATGAAGCGCTTATTGAGATCGCCAATGGTTTCTTCATCGACGAACATCACCGAAAGTTCGGCTTCACCTTCAACGCCTTCATCGGCCAAAACCGCCAATGCGAGTTGTTGCCACTTTTCGACCACGATCGGCAACGCCGCCTGTTCATCAGAAACGAACACGGTGACGACACCATCGGCGGGACCGCGTCGCTTCAATCGGCGACGACGAGGAGGCTCGTTCAAGGCTTCGGCGCGTTCTCGTAGGCGCTAACGATGTCTTGCACGATGCGGTGACGAACAACATCGCCAGCAGAAAGCTTGACCCACTCCAAACCTTCGATACCCGAAAGCACTGGTTCAAGCTCGAGTAGCCCGCTGCGGCCACCTTGCAAATCGATCTGCGTGGTGTCGCCAGTAATGACGACCTTCGAGCCGAAACCAATACGGGTAAGGAACATCTTCATCTGTTCCGGTGTGGTGTTCTGCGCCTCGTCAAGAATGATGAATGAGCCATTCAGCGTGCGACCGCGCATGAACGCAAGCGGCGCGACTTCGACCGTTCCGCGTTCCAGCATGCGCTGTGCTCCTTCGGCATCGAGCATGTCGTACAGCGCGTCATACAGCGGGCGAAGGTACGGATCGACCTTGGCCATCATGTCGCCAGGCAAGAAACCCAGACGTTCTCCAGCTTCAACGGCAGGACGAGTGAGGATGATGCGGTCAACTTCTTTTGCCTGCAGCGCCTGCACTGCCATAGCAACAGCGAGCCAACTCTTGCCGGTACCAGCAGGACCTACGCCGAAGGTGACGATGTTCTTGCGGATGGCATCGATGTAGCGCTTCTGTCCGCTGGTCTTAGGGCGAACCATGCGACCACGTGCGCTGCGCAACACATCGGTGGTGAGCACTTCACTCGGACGTTCGTCGGCCTTCACCATCTCGATGCTGCGGCGAACCGATACAGGTTCAAGGACCTGACCCTGCTGAAGAAGTACGACAAGTTCTTCGAACAACTTGCCAACGGTCCCGGCCTGATCGCCTGAAACCGTGATCTCGTTTCCGCGCACATGAACGTCGGCCTCGGGAAAGGCGTCTTCGATCAGCAGAAGCAACTCATCGCGCTGGCCAAGAAGGCCGGTCATGAGGTGGTTGCCGGGGACATGGACGTTCACTGTTGTGCTGGGCATCTGGCTCGTAATCCTAGAAGGGCCGGACGGCTCATCCCCCACGGAGGCCGATCCCCGATCATCGACCGATGGACACCATCTCCGATCCCGCCATTCGCCAGTTCCTCGATGCAGCCAGAGCCTCCGATTCCGCTCGGTCACGAGCAGGGTTTGGGGCACTCCATCGACACCGAGCTGACGACGCCACGCTGCTTGGACTGTTAACGAACCTCGCCGAGTGCGGAGCATGCGTGACCATTCGGACGAAGACCGGAATCGATCGACGCGGAACCATCATCGCTGCGGGACCAGGCGGTGTTGTGATCGCTCGAAACCGCACCACTGAAGCACTTCTCCGAACCTCGGCGATCGCTTCGGTACGCAGCGCCACCCCGCTTCGCCTCGATGGTGACGGCATTCCTGCAACGTCGACGTCATGGCCGACTCTTCTCGCGTCACACCTAGAGGTCGGCGATGAACTCACAATCACCATCAGCGGCGAGCAGGCAACCGGACGGGTTCGCAGCATGAGCCGGTCTTTACTAATTCTGGAGACGCCCGACAGCGGCGTGTTCTATGCCGTGGTCGATGCAATCGATGAAGTGTCGATCAGCGTGCCTGGTTCGATCCGACACGACTGAACAAACACTTCGACATCTTCTCGCTTCAGGCGGATCACGCGACCAAACCGGTACGCAGGAAGGCGACCCTCGTCGATGAACCGATAAAGGGTGCGCGACTGAACCCCGAGATAGTCCGCGGCATCGGCCGTGCTCATCCAGTCGATCGACTTGTTCATCAGGTTCACGAAGGTACGGGAAGTGCTTGACCGAAGAAATGGGCCGAGCGGCCCCTTCCCACCGAACGTCGTCCTCCGTACCGTGCCGCCCCCACAACAAGTGACACGACCGGAGAGCAAACGAGATGCGGCGTTCCCACACAACATCCCCTGAAACACATCGAGTGACTCCCGATTCCTCGCTACCCAGAATGAGTTTCCGCATATCAAGGAAGCCCAACAGTCGAACAATCGTCGGAGGCCTCCTCGTGAGCACGGCGGCGCTTGCAGCATTCCTCACCGTGACAGGTGCCGGCGGCACTCCCCAGCAGTCAATCGTGATCACCCGTCGGGCCATCGCTGCCGGCGAACGACTCGACAGTTCAGCGCTAGCGACAACAACTGTCGACAAACACACCGCAGATTTACTCCACGGCATTTCCTCAATTGATGTGCTGGTCGGATCTGTGGCCTTAGCCCCTATCGGTGAAGGTGAACTCGTTCAACGAAGTGCAGTCCTTGCAGGAGGTCCGAACGAGCCGACTCGCGAATTCTCCTTTCCCGTCGACCGCGATCGAGCGCTCAATGGTGATCTCCGATCCGGCGAAAGAGTCGACGTTCTCGCCACGTACGGCTCAGGTGCCGACGCAACAACCACCGTTCTCGCACGCGACGCCAACGTCATCAGAGTTGTCGATGCAAAGTCAGGCAGTCTCGGTGCATCGGGGAAGTTGATCGTCACCCTAAGTCTCGTCTCTGCCGACCAATTGCTCGACGCAGTCCACGCCGCCCAAGTCGCGTCGATAACCATCGTGAGATCAACACTTGCCGGAGACACCACCGGAACCCGGTTGTCGACGACCGGGCCCCTCGCTCGCTCGGGGGCAGGTCGATAATGAACAACGAACACTTTGTTGTGCTCGGCGTCGCTCGCCCCCGTACTTCGTGGTTGGGTGACGTTGGCCGCTGGGCAAATTCCTCGATGCTCCCCATCGAATTCATCCGATGCGTTTCAGTCGATGAGGCACGCTCCCGCCTCCATTCCGATCGGCGCTATTCCGCCCTGCTTCTTGGAGAGGATTGCGCAGGAGTCGATCGAGACATCATCGAAACCGCTCGCGATGCGCGTTGCGCCCCAATCGTCATTACTGACACAACCGCACATCGCGACTGGGAAAACCTCGGTGCCGTTTGCACACTCACACAACCCGTCACACCAGAAATGCTTCTCGCTGCACTTCGCGAGTTCGCGATCGGGGTCGATCGGCGACCTGCTTCAAACCCTCCTGCGACAAACGTCGACGATTCAGCGGCCGGCTGCCTCATCACCGTTCTCGGCGCAGGAGGAACTGGAACGTCCACTACTGCCATAGCTATTGCATCGCACTTGGCCTCCCCGGCGCCTAACGCTAAAAGTTCGGGCAAACGTCGCGTCGCCCTCGTCGACGCGAGCCTCAACGCGGATCAAGCCCTCCTGCACGATCTCGGCGACGTTGTCCCAGGCCTGCAGGAACTCGTCGATCTCCATCGCACGGCAAACCCATCGCTCGACGATGTACGAAATCATTTCTGGTTCAGCCCTCGACATGGGTACGACGTGCTCCCCGGCTTACGTCGACACCGCGATTGGTCAACTCTTCGACGTCGTACGACGTTGGCAGCTTTGGCCTCAATACACCGCTCGTACGACGTCGTTGTTGCCGACGTCGACTCCGACTTCGAAGGTGAAACCGAAACCGGTTCGATCGATATTGAAGATCGAAATTTGCTCGCACGAGAATTTGCAACAAACGCCGACGTCATTGTCGTGACCACGCGTGCTGGCGTTAGCGGTCTCAGTCGATCTCTTCAAATATTGCGCGACCTCATCGAACTCGGCGTCGACACCGAACGCGTTCTCCTTGTGGTCCTCGGAGCGCCTCGTTCAACGCGCCATCGATCCGAACTGAGTCGCACTGTTCGGCGACTCCTCAATGAAGCGGCCCCCACCCGTTCCATCCCAACTCCCGTCATGGTTCCGATCCGCCGCGACTTCGAACCGTTCATTCACGACGGAACACTCCCGCCGCGGTCTGCGCTCGGATCAATCACTTCGGCCGTTTCAGAACTCCTCCAACAACTTGGACCATCCGACTCTCCGCCGGTCTTTCAAGCAACCCCTATCGCCATTATCCCCGGACACCTTGGGAGGACAGCATGACAATCGCCCCGCTCCTCGATGTTGAACTTTCTGTACAAGCACGCGCCAAAGACGATGCCATTGATCTCGCAACCGCTGATGGTCACGATCGCTTGCGCACCCTGATAACCGATGAACTTCGACGCTGGGACGACGACGTTCGCCACGGCCGCAGATCCATCGTCATCACAAATCCCGATCTTCTTGCGTCGCGCGCCTGGCGAAACCTCGTGCAATACGGACCCCTTACCGACTTGCTGGATGATCCCGATGTTTGGGAAATCGAAATAAATTCGCCGACCGAAATCTTCGTGAAGCGTCATCGCGGCACGACCGGGTACCACCACGAAACGTTCCACGATGACGAACATGTCATTCGCACGCTCACCAAACTTCTCGACGACTCTTCAACGAGCCATCGCAAACTCGACTCGACTGAGGGACTTCAAGATGCACAGCTCGACGACGGATCACGACTTCACATTGTCCACGGCGATCTCGCTCGTGGTGGCCACCTCATGGTCAACATCCGACGATTCACAGGCGTGCCCTTCACCCGCCTCGACCAACTCGTCGCGACAGACACTCTGAGTAAAAGCGCAGCAGCATTTCTCGCAGCGGCGGTTCGATCTGGAACAACTGCCCTCTTCGCCGGAGCCCCAGGTTCGGGCAAGACAACGCTCTTGTCATGTTGCTTAGGCGAACTCGATCCTTCGAAACGTGTTGTCATTGCCGAAGAGGTTTTTGAGGTCGATGCACCGCTTCCAAATGTGGCAAGCATGCAAACGCGTGCCGCCCGCGCCGATCGCCCTGCAGTGGACCTCCGTCGCCTCGTCGCAGGTTTTCTACGGATGGCGCCCGATGTGGCTGTAGTCGGCGAAGTGAGAGACAGAGAGGCGCTTCCCCTCCTACTCACGCTCTCGTCTGGCATCAAGGGCTTCACAACAATCCACTCTGCAAACGCCCGAGGTGCACTTTCGCGTTTGAGATTTCTCGCCGAGCTTTCTGATGCTGGATCACTCCCGCACGGTGCACTCACAATGCTCGTTTCCGATGCAGTTGACCTTGTGGTGTTTAGCCAACGGACACCGACCGGACCGCAAGTGAGCGAAATCATCGCCGTCGAGGAGCAACTTGTCGACGCATCAAGCGGGGCGTTCACCGTCACCGACCTCTTCTCACGTCGATCCCCCTCCGACCCCTTGGAGTGGACCGGGCTCTTGCCACAACGCCTTGCTCACCTTTTTTCGGCAGCCGGAAGCGATCTCGGAGCGGTCTTGCAATGACGGCTCTTCTTCTTGCCGCCATGGCTGGTTACGGGGTTCACCTCCTCTACACCGCCCGCCTCCTTGGCTGGTCTGGAGTTCGCCCAGCGCCCACATCTGCGGAACCGAAGCGAACCCGACGCACGAATGCCGAATGGATGACACAAGCTGGCCTTGGCTCAGTAGCGCCGAGTGAATTCCTCCTTGCGATTAGCTCCATGTTCCTCCTCGGAGCGCTGCTTGCACTTGCGCTTTTCGGTTCGACGCTTCCCACGATCGCCGGAGGCATATTCGGCGCATCGTTCCCGATCGCTGCGTATCGCCAACGACGTCGAAATCGACTCGCAATTGCGCAAGATGCCTGGCCGCGCATGATCGAGGAACTTCGACTACTCACCGGATCAGTCGGGCGTTCACTCCCCCAGGCATTATTCGAAGTTGGTGCAGCCGGCCCCGAGATCATGCGTCCCGCATTTCATGCAGCGCAGCGTGAATGGATGTTGACAACCGACTTCGAAAAGACGCTTCGCGTTCTGCGCCATCAACTCGCCGATCCAACATGCGATGCGACTTGCGAAACGCTGCTCATCGCACACGAACTTGGTGGAACCGGAATCGATCGTCGCCTTGCCGATCTTGCCCAAGACCGGCGCGACGACGTCTCGTATCGTAAAGACGTTCGAGCGAGACAATCCGGAGTCCGGTTTGCTCGGAGATTCGTACTGCTCGTTCCCCTCGGCATGGCGGCCGCCGGATTGGCCGTCGGCAATGGCCGGAGCGCCTACACAACGCCAATTGGTCAACTCGCTGTTCTCAGTGCACTCATCATGATGGCTGCGTGTTGGCGATGGGCCGGGCGCATGCTGCGCCTCCCCACCGAAGATCGAGTGTTCGAACGATGAGGCAACCACTCGCTGTTGTCCTATTGCTTGCCTGGCTCGGGCTCACATTGCTCCTCGGTCAAATGCGCTGGTTCCGACGGCGCCCCCTCATCGATCGGATGCGGCCCTACATCTTTGGTCTCTCACTCCCTTCCGATTCCGACGAAAGCAATTCACTCCTCCGAGTACTCGGTCCCCTCGCCCGCGACTCCGGAGCCGCTATCGCGAAGTTCTCGGGCGTACACGAAGACCTCGCCACACGGCTCGAGCGGGTTCACAGCCCGTTCGACCCAACATCGTTTCGTCTTCGCCAACTCGGTTGGTCAATTGCTGCAGCTAGCGCTGCGGTCCTCGTTGGAGTGGCAATAGATCCGACCGCTCCAGTGCTTCTCTTACTCCTCGTAGGAGCGCCAGCCCTTGCGTTTCTCGTTGTTGAATCGCAACTCTCTCGACGATCAACCGATTGGAAACGATCGCTAGTTCTTGAACTTCCGATCGTTAGCGAACAACTCGGAATGCTCCTCTCTGCCGGTTACTCACTCGGCGCTGCCCTTCAACGACTCTCCCGCCGCTCGAACGGAGCAGTGGCACAGGATCTCCAGAGAGTCGTGACTCGCATCCAACACGGAATCGACGAAAACACCGCACTTCGTGAATGGGCGACCACTGCCGATGTGCCGGCTGTCGGGCGACTTGTTGGCGTCCTTGCGTTAAATCGCGACGCCGGCGATCTCGGCCACCTCATCACCCAAGAAGCCCGAGCCGTTCGCGCCGAAGTTCACCGAGAACTTGTCGAGACAATCGAAAAACGCGGGCAGCAGGTTTGGATTCCCGTCACCGTTGCGACGTTGGTGCCAGGTCTTCTCTTTCTCGCCGTTCCGTTCACTGAAGCACTTCGCCTTTTCAGTACCACCTGAGACAGCGCAACGCCTCCCACACAAATCCCCAGTCACACAACAAGGAGCAGTTATGCAGCAGAACCTCGACGAGACAATCGAAACACACGATGTCGCGACTGCGTCAGTGAAGCGTCGACGACTCAAAGGCGATCGTGGTGAAGGAGTCATCTCGGCCGCGATCGCGGTCCTCATCATGGCGTTCCTCGGCGCGGCGATGTGGATCGGCTTCCAACAAATGTGGAAGACCACAGAAGCGACGACCAACGACAAGATCACACAGATCGGATCCGAGTGACTCAACGTCACATGCGTTTCGCTTGCCGGGCCGGCTCCGACATCGGGGCCGGCCTCATCTCCACGATTTCAGGGCTGCTCGTGTTCCTTGCCCTCTTACTTTTCGCAACACAAACGCTGATCGCTCTGTATGCACGATCAGCGACAACAAGTGCTGCCTATGAAGGAGCTCGTCTCGTCGCTGGAGCAAGAACGCCTCACGACGTTTCGCCAATCCCTGATGAGGCACGATCACGAGCCGAATCAACCATTCGATCTCAACTCGGTTCGTTCGGGGATCGGATCGAACTCGATTGGTCGACAAGCACATGGGACACCGTCGCTCTGACGGTCCGAGCGCGTCCCCCCAGTTTCCTTTGGGACAGTTTGAGAGGAAGCGGTGCGCCGCGAATCGAACGAACTGTCCGTGTTCGCGTCGAGCAACTCCAATGAGGCGCCAACGACTTCGGGGGGACCACGGACAAGTTGGCGGTATCGAGGTCATACCGTTCGGGATCCTCACGTTTGTGATTGCAATGTTGGTGATCGCCAATGTTTGGGGCGCTGTCGATGCCGACCTGGCAACAACGAGTGCAGCACGTGAAGCAGTTCGCGCATTCGTCGAAGCACCCGATGAAGCAACAGCGCAGTTCCGAGCAGAGTCCGCAGCCCAGCAGGCCTTTCAAGGTCAGGGGCGAAATGCTGGCGCTACATCGATTTCTATTTCCTATACGGGTGAGCGCGGCTGGTCGCGATGCAGCCGGGTCACCGTCACCGTTCGCCATCCCGTTCATGCTCTTCGAGTTCCGATCATCGGCGGCTTCGGCCACGGTTTCGATGCCGTGGCTTCAGAGAGCGAAGTCATTGATCCGTTTCGAAGCGGACTACCTGGAGATGCTCGATGCTGACCTTTACGCGTCATCGGTTCCGCGGTGAAAACGGAACGGTGCTCATGCTCATGCCCGTCGCAGTACTCATAATGTTCGTACTTGGCGCCATCACCGTCGACCTCACCGCAGTTCGCGCTGGACAACAGGACCTCATCGCCGCTGCGACAGATGCAGCCAACGACGCCGCGACCGCAGGGCTTGATGAATCCGCACTTCGGGCTGGACGCGGCTACCAACTTGATCCCGCGCGGGTGTGGCTCGTTGCCGTCGACGTTCTCGCCACAAAGGGCATTCTCGACAACCTCACATCGGGCCCTGATGTTTCCATCAATCCCGACGGCTCGGTAACGGTTTCCCTTTCCAAACGTGTGCCGCACGTGTTCGCCCGAGCGCTTCCCGGCGCACCCGACGACGAACTTGTA
>CANGMY010000032.1 GCA_947455015.1 Microthrixaceae bacterium
CGCAGCTTGTCGTGCCCGAAGGGACGGCGATTGGTTCGATGAATTGGGTAAGGCCGAGGAGTGCATTGCTGGTCGAACCTGTTGCACTTCCGATCGTGTTGCTGTTGGCGTCGTAGAAGGTGAAGGTCCAAGTGAGTTCACCTTTGGCCTAAAACGAGAACTCATAGGTTCCCGGTGAAAGCTCGATGTCGTCCTGCGTCATGATGGCATTGAGTGCGAGCGTTGCGAGCTGCGCGTTTGCGGCGATCTGAGGCGAGAGACCATCGGCTGAGAGGATCGGAGGCGTTTCTTCTATCTGTTGATAAGTCACGACGCCAGTGGTGGCCCCCCGCAGGCGGAGGACGAGGTGAAGGGTTGACTCTTTCTGGATGTTGTAATCCTGGAGTGTTCGTCCGTCTTCAAGTTGATTGCCGGCGAAAATTAGTCGTTGCTGATTGGGCGGGATTCCCACTTTGTAATCAATTTTCGCCTTGACGTTTTCGATCGAGTCGTAAGCTTCGACTTCAAGAGTGATCGTTTTGCGCGTGAGGGTTTTGATGAAAATTTGCATAGCGAGAGGTCCTTGGTGGCGTTCAGCCGGTGAAATTCGGTGCGACTGCAGATTCGGTGGTCGGCGTTGGGGCGCAAACCTCGATTGCGGTGAGGCTCACGAGGTCGAGCAACGCGCTTTGTGATGTAGCGGTGAAGACGAGATCACAAGAGGTCGTGCCGGTTGGTGCGGTGATTTCCTCATCGAACTGTGTGAGGCCAATGAGGGCGCCGGTGGTTGAGCCTGTTGTCGTGGAGATCGTTGCACCAACTGAATTTTTGAAGGCGAACTCCCAAGTGAGTTCATCTTGCGCCCAAAACGAAAACGCGTAGGTCCCTGGCAGAAGTGCGATGTCGTTTTGGCTGAGGGTTGCGCCAACATTGAGTAGAGCGAGTTGAGCGTTTGGTGCTACTTGTGGCGTGATGCCTTGCGGGTTGAGGTCGGGTGGAGCTTCGCCTAGGTCCTGATAGGTGACAACGCCGGTAGCGGCTCGAAGGCGAACAACGAGTTGAAGCGTTGCTTCTTTCTGGATGTCGTAGTCAGCGAGGGTGAAGTTTTCTTGGAGTTGCTGTCCCGCAAAGAACAGTCGCTGCGCATCGGGCGGGATTTCCTCTTTGTCATAAATCTTTTGCTTAACATTTTCGATGGAATCCGATGACTCGACATCGAGTGTGATGGTCTTTCCCGTGAGGGTTTTGACAAAAATCTGCATGCCGCTCATAGCTCAGGGACTTCGCTTTCTTGATGCGATGGAGTGGAAGACATGGTGGTCATAGCGCTTTGCGTTGGATTACGACGGTGACATGTCGCGCCGATTTCAGTCCGGGGAGAGTTTCCGCGGTTCCGTCAGCAGCGGCATGGAAAGGATGCGGCGCCGGAGTCGGTTCGACGAGCGTGGCGAATCCTTTGCGTTCAAAGCCTTCGATCAAATCGCGCAATGGATTTGTTCCATCGAGGAACGTCAGGTCCGCGCAGAGGGCGATGAACACTCCGCCGGGGGTAAGAAGCTCGGTTCCTTCGAGGATGAATCGCCGAGGAAGTTCGAATCCAGTTTCTCCGCCCTGAGAGTAGATGCGTCCTTCGGCACGATGAGCCGGCACCCACGGCGCGTTGATGCAAACGAAATCAAACGTTCCCGGTCGAAGGCCAGCGGCCACATTGTTTGTTATGACGTGCATGCGAGATTTCTTCGACTCGGGAAGTAGTTCTCGACTGAGTTGCGCGGTGCGTGTGGCTCGTTGATTGATATCGGTCGCAAGAACAGTCTCGTAACGAGAAGTGAGGAAGGCGGCGACGAGACCTGTTCCGGTCCCAAGGTCAATTGCCCGCTTCCCGTGCAATGCGTATTTCCATGCTTGATCGCGCAAGAGCCATGTGTCAGCTCCGGCGTAGACGCTGTCGATAGGAACGTCATCAGCAGAACCGAGAAACGGGAGGATCGCCATCGCTTTGCCATCCGAAAGCACTTCGAAGGAAAGGGAGAATCGACTTTCTTCAGTGATCGTTGCGGCTCCCATTTCAAGGAGCGCTTCGACCTGCTGCGGTCCGCCAAGGAAGCGCGATGCAACAGCAACGTCGATGTAGTTGCCTAAAGCGAGGTCAGCAAGCGCCTGATTCTTCTCTTCGTTAATTTGAAGCCGGCCGAATCGATTGATGAAGCCTGCGTCGGTGAGATGCCGTCCGAGCTCCCGCACCGCCTGAATGCAAAGCGGCGATGCAAGCATGAGTTCCGGAGGCCAGTGCTTAATGAGCGCCGAGTTTGGTGTCACGGCGGCGGCGAAACGAAGGTCCAACCTGGCGCGGTGTTCCCTGTTGCTCCGTCCTCAAATGAACCGTTCGTAATGAGATTGCCCGAACCGATTGGATTCGATCCGCCGAGGTTCACCTCGTTGTAGGGGTCCGAAGGGCCATGCCAGTAGCCGGTGAATCCGGCAGCGTCTCCGAGGCAGGGATCGGTGCTTCCAGAAACGGTTGCACTCGCGAGGCCACCGGGGTTGAAGACCATGAATCCGGCAACACCCAAGCCGATACCGAGTGCTCGGCGACGGCTGACCTGTGGGGAGGAACTCATCGCTGAAAAGTAACAGATGGGAGGAACGGTTATCCGGTCGCTCAGGAATCTGCGGTGCTTGTTGGAGCTCAGCCGGTGAAGGAGGGCTTCACGGTGGGATCCTGAATTTCGTACGCACCGATGTCGACAAGACCGTTAACGACTCGTGCGAAGCCTGAACCGCGTTGATCGAAATCGCTGCCCGGGAAGGCCGGAAGCGTCGCGGGACCAGCATCGATCGCAGGGCTGCCAGCGAGCAGTGCGAACGTGCTCGTGGGTCCGCCATTGTTGGTGAGTGGTCCGAGCAACAGAGCTGCTCCGGTAACGCCGGTCTGCGTGCCACCTTCGTCGGTTACCGGAACAAGTGATGTGCCGATGAGTGAATGAGTGGAAGTGACAACGATTGCGGTTGCGCCGGCGCCTTGACCGAGGTCGGTGGAACCGTTTCCGGCGAGAATTGTGGAGTCGAGTGTTAGCGGTCCGACGACTGCAGTGATGCTGCCCGCCGGAGTTAGTCCTCGCTTGGCAGAGCGTGAATGCACACTTCCTGGTGCGATTTCAGGAGTAGTTACAGAAACGCCGGAAATACCAACCGATTGATTCTGCGTGATTGTGTCGGCAATGAGCGTGAGGCCACCGGTCGAACCTTCGATAGCGCCGCCCTCACCGCCGTTTGCGCGGTTTGTGGCAATCGTTGAGTTCGCGATTCGAGTAACGGTATTGCCCTCAACATGAATGCCACCTCCACCCAACGCGGCGGTGTTTCCAGCAATCGTGCTTGATTCAATCTCAAGGAATTCAGCATTCACAGAAATCGCGCCACCTGAGGCAGCGGCGGTGTTGTTGGTGAGCGATGACCCGGAGATGTGCAACGTTTCGGCGTAGCCAGTGATCGCTCCGCCATTGCCGTAATTGCCGGTCGTTGTGGCGGAGTTGCCTGAGAACGTGGAATTGCTGATGTCGACCATGCCGCCGTCGAGATAGAGCGCACCACCGGAACCGTCGACGACGTGGTTGCCTGAGAATGTGGAGTTCGAAATGATGAGGTCGCCACGAGAAAGGTGCAGCGCGCCACCTTCGATAGAGCTCTCGTTGTTGGTAAGGGTCGAGTTGCTAATGGTCGTCGTGCCGTTGTCAACGCTGAGGTACAGCGCACCACCTTCGCCGCTGTCGTTGGCGTTGCCGTCGATGACATCGGAAATCAGATTGACGTTCGTGCCGTCGGAGCCGACCGTGATCGCCCCGCCTTCGTCGTGGCCCTTGTTTCCCGAAATAGTTGAATTCGAGATTGTCACTGACCCGCCGGTGTGGCCCTTGATGCCGATCGGGCCCCCCTCGAGCGCATAACTGTTCGTGATGCTCACATTGTCGATGACGACGTCGGCAGTGGCGTTGAGGAACATGATCGCTGACCCGTAGAAGGAGTTGGCCCCCTTGTACGAACCGACGATGGAGACATCGGAGATCGTTACCGAACCGGACACCGCCGCGAAGTAGAACACCGTGGATCCACCCGGGGTTCCGTCGCGCCAACCACCGTCGATCGTCACGCCGGAGACTCCGAGGATGTCGACAGCTTCGTTAATGGTGGGGAGGTCCGACGCGAGGGAGATGGTTCCGGTCAGTCCTGCGTCGAAGGAAATGACATCCGCACCCGGGGTCGTGTTGGCGTCGTTGATCGCCGATCGCAATGAACCTGGGCCATTGTCGTTGGTGTTGGAGACGCTGATGACGGGATTGGCCATCGCAGCCGAGGAAGTGACAGCCAGCAGGCCGCCTGAACCGGCAACGAGGACTGCACCCGATCCGAGAGCAACGGCGCTGGACCGACCGATGCGTCGCGCTCGAGTAGCGGGGGAAGTGGAAGTGGGGCTCATTGCATCTCCAAAGTTCATGGTTCGCCAAAGTGTGGGGTCGTGTTCTGCTGGCAAGGCACGCCGGCAACCACAACCTCGCAATATTAGGTCACATCATTGAGGTGTGGCGGGGAGTTGGCGGTGCCCTACGATGCCCACGGCGAAAGCCGCCGAGAGGGGAGCAACGTGTCCAAGCAGATTCCAATGGTCGACTATCTGGTGCTCGGAGATTCACCGCACCTGGTCGCCAACGAGTGCACCGACTGTGGTGCAAAGTTCTTTGATCGCCGCAATGCGTGCGCATCGTGTGGTGGAACATCGTTCAAGAAGACCGATATCGCCACCGAAGGCGAGATTCGTTCGTTCACGATCGTCACCGCTTTCATGCCGGGTGCTGACAACTACGTACCAGTGGTTGTTGATCTTGGCGGCACAAGTGTGCGCGGTCAGCTCATCAACACTCCTGCCGAGGCCGCGAACATCGCGCTCGGTCAGAAGGTTCGACTCACTACCTATTCCATCGGCGCCGACACCGCAGGCACCGAGGCCATCAACTACGGCTTCGAGCCGGTCAACTGAGGGGAACGACCATGGCAAACGATGACATTTGGATTCTCGGCATCAACATGACCAAGTTCGGAAAGCATCCGGACAAGGACGTTGTCGATCTTGCCTCCGAGGCTGCGCTTGCTGCGCTCGCCGACGGTGGCGTCACTATTAAAGACATGGGCATCCTCGCTGCCGGCAACCTCATGGGTGCTGCAGCCGGTATCGGTCAGCAACTGCAGAAGCAGATTGGTCAGACCGGCATCCCGGTGTTCAACGTCGCCAATGCATGCGCAACGGGTGCAACCGCGCTTCGTACCGTGATCATGGCGATCAAAGCGGGCGAATGCGATATGGGTCTCGCCGTTGGCGTCGAAAAGCTTTCGGGTGCAGGCATGCTCGGCGCCGGTTTCGGTGCAGCATCGTCTGACGAATGGACTCCCGCTGGTCGTTACGGCGCCGTGTCTGGTTTCGAAGGCAAGCTCGGCACCGACATGATGCCCGGTGTGTTCGCGCAGGTCGGTATGGAATATCTGCACAAGCACCCCTATGACGGCGCCGACTTCGAACTCTTCGCCGGTATTTCAGCGAAGAACCACTTCAACTCCACCATGAATCCGCTTGCGGCAATTCAGAAGGACATGTCGGTTGAGCAGATCATGGCCGAGCCCATGATCGCGTACCCGAACACTCGTGCAATGTGCTCGGCAAATAGCGATGGCGCTGCGGCTGCTGTTGTTGTTTCCGGTGCGAAGTTGCGCACGTTGTCGAAGGAACAGCAGAAGCGTGCCGTCAAGGTTTCGGCGTCGATCCTTACGAGCGATCCTTACCAAGAGGCATGCCAGATCCTTCCCGACGTCAACACGCTTACTCGTTCGGCCGCCAAGCAGGCGTACGAGCTTGCAGGCATTGGTCCGGAAGATCTCGACCTTGTCGAACTCCATGACTGCTTCGCTACCGCGGAACTCGTGCATTACGACAACCTCATGCTTTGCACTGAAGGCAATGCGGTTGACTTCTTCCTGTCAGGCGCAACCACGCGTGACGGCAAGACCCCAGTAAATGTTTCTGGTGGTCTCGAGTCGAAGGGTCATCCCATCGCCGCAACGGGCATCGCCAACATCTGGGAAATCTGTTACCACCTTCGTGGTGAAGCAGGCCCTCGTCAGATCGAAGGCGCCAAGGTTGGACTTGCGCACGTCATCGGCCTCGGTTCGGCCTGTGGAGTGCACATCCTCGAGAAGTCCGGACTCTGAGACCCAGCGTCAGCGGGTCGTTCATCGTGAGTTCTCGACTTCCAGCGTCTGAACGTCGCCAGCAGCTGCTTGATACAGCGCTGGCGACGTTTGCGCGTCTGGGATACCGAGATGCTGCGATGAACGACATCGCCGACGCAGCCGGCGTCACAAAGCCGGTGCTTTACCAACACTTCGCTTCGAAGCGCGAACTGTTTCTTGAGTTGTTGGCCGATGTCGCGAGTCGTTTACGTTTGGCGGTACGCGATGCGGTCGCTTCGTCGGCTGCTGTTGGTCCGAGGGCTCAGGTCGAGGCTGGATTCGCAGCCTGGTTCAACTGGGTCGATACCAACCGTGATGGATTCACCGTGTTGTTCGACAGCGAAGTGCGTCGCGACCCTGAGTTTGCAGAACAAGCAGCAAAGGTGCAGCGGCAAATGGCCGACACCGTCGCCGAGTTCATCGTCGCCGAAGGACTCGATCCCGACCGACGTCGCCTCTTGGCCTATGGAATCGTTGGGCTTGGCGAAAGCACATGTCGGCGTTGGCTCGAAAAAGAAATTGATCTCGATGCCGACGAACTCGCCGTGCAGGTTGCCGGTCTTGCGTGGTCAGGATTGCGCGGACTTTCGCCCAACTGATCGTTGGCTAACGGCCGTTTTCGAGGTCGTCACGTTCAGCGGCTTTCACGGCATAACCGGCGACGATCGCGGGTGCGAGCAGCGCGGAACCGATCGCCATCAAGATGACGATCGCCGTGACGAGACCGTCAGTGAACCCGGCAAAGAAGCCGATGAAGAACATCACGACGGCAAGAGCGAACAGTAAGTAGCCGATCCTTTGTGCCGTCGACGCAGCGCGCGCGATCCGTGCGCGGCGCATACGCACGGGGTCGTTTGAGTAATCAGGCTGATCGGTCACGGCAACCAGCCTGCCTCATCAAGGACGGCAGTCAGTGCCGTTTGCATGACCTCGAGTGAAAGTGTGGATTCCACGACCTCAGCGTTGTGGTCAAGAAGCGAGCGATCGCCTGCATCGAGCCACAGTTTGAGGGGTTCCAGATCGTCAGCGTCGAACCACGTGAACCCGAGAGCTCGAAGTTCTTCAGCGACGGGATAGTGGCCGACGATCGCGGGTCGGCGATGAATGGCTGCATCGATCGGAGGATTGCCGAAGCCTTCCCATGTGGAGGGAAAGACGACGACGTCGCTCGCTGCGTACATGTCGGCGAGCGAGCTTGAGGGTTCATGAACCACATCGATGTCGCGAGAACGGGCATCGGCAAGGAGGGCATCGAGGGTTTCGCCGTAGCCCTCTTCGGCCGGTCCGGTGATCCAGTACGTCGCGGCAAGTTCCTGAGCGATGTCGATGGCGAGCGGAACGTTCTTTCGTTCAATCGCCCGCACCGGATGCACGAGGACCAACTCATCGGGGCGAAAGCCAAGGCGCTGACGTTCGCGTTCTCGGTCACCTAGGGCGGCATGGACATCAAATCCGTTGCGGATGGTCAGCGCATCGAATCCGCGATCGACGAACTGCTGTCGGGTGAGTTCGTTGATCGTGACATGACGCCACTGTCCGCTCGGAACCCTTTCGCGAGGAGGAACTTCAACGACGTCCGCGTAGCGGTCGCGCTGCCAAGCCGGGTCGTGATGGTGCCAAACGGTTGGCAGGCCCTCACGGGCTCGTGCGACCGCTATCGAGGCGGGAAGGTTCATCGGGATGGAGCCAAGGTTTTCAACGACGACGAGGTCAACATCAGCGAGAACAGTCGTGACCTCTTCGCAGAGTCGTTCGATCTCCGCTTCGGTTGCTGCGTCGGGCCCACGGAGACCAGCGGCGCCATCGGGCCACCTCCCGATCGCGAGATCGGGGATGACAACGTCAACAGTGCCCGCGCCGGCAACGGTTCGAACGTCGAATCCGGCACGATGCAGCGCGGCGATCCAGGTATCGGCCACGATGGACACTCCATCGGTACCGCCGAGACGAAACGAAAGCACAGCGCACGTGGACATTGACACCGGAAGGGGACGAGGGTGACCGACAGGATTGACGGCGAAGGCCTCACGCTACCGGTCGACCCGGACGCGGTTCGGGCCGCGGCGCGAGCCGTACTCGAGGCCAACTGGCGACCAGAGGGCTACACCGTCCCCAACGCCGAGGTGTATCCGTTCCAGTGGCTCTGGGATTCCTGCTTCCATGCCATCACCTGGGCCGACCTCGGTGAGCCAGATCGGGCCCGGACGGAACTCGCTCATCTGTTCCGAACGCAGAACGCCGAGGGATTCGTCCCGCATGTCGATTACGAATTTTCACCGAATCATCACGGCGACTTTTGGAAGCGCGAAGGTCATTCGTCGATCACCCAGCCACCAATGTTCGGCCATGCGATTGCCGAGCTCGCTCGACGTGATGTCGACGTCAGCGATCTCGTCGCCCAAGCAACGGCCGGACTCAACTTCTTGTTTGATCGTCGAGCACGCATCGATGGTTTGATTGCGTTGTGTCACCCGTGGGAAAGCGGTGGTGATGATTGCCCGCGTTGGGACCATTGGTGTCCCGAGGGCTGGGATGTCGGCAAGTGGCGTGAGATCAAGGGTGCGCTCGTTGCATCAGTGCAACATTCGACAGCGGGTTCACCGATTTCGAATCCATCGTTTGTCGTAGCGAGTTGTGGGTTCAACGCACTTGTCGCATTCAACGCGTATGAACTCGCGTCGGTCACTGGCGATGAAGTGATGATTGAGAAAGCCGATCGCCTTAGCCGTCGACTGCTTGATCAGTGGGACGAACACATCGGAACATGGGTCGACGCGGGCGATTCAGCAGCCGATTCAGGCCGAGTTCGTTCGCTCGACGCGATGCTCCCTGTTTTGGTCGCTGCAAATGAATCAGTGATTGAAAGGGTTTTTGTCGACCTTCGCGATGAAACTGCATTCGGTGGTGCGGCTGGTCCGGCGGGCATGCATCGTGATGAACCAACCTTCGGAGCGCGTACCTATTGGCGCGGACCTGCGTGGCCACAACTCACGTACTTGTTCTGGGTAGCCGCGCGACGACACAACCGCGTTGAAGACGCGAACGCATTGGCAGACATGCTCACACGCGGTGCGCTTGCGTCATCATGGGCCGAGTATTGGGATGCGAATGACGGCACTGGCTTAGGTGCAGCACCGCAGTCGTGGGCCGCGCTTGCTGCCGTTGTTCAGTAGCGCCAAAGGTTCGCGTTCAGAAAATTACGAAGCGCGGTTGACGCGAGCGGCCTGTGCTGCCGCTGCTGCATCTTCTCGTTCGATCTCGGCTGCAGTGAGAATGCGAACGGAACTTCCGCCGGCCGGCAATGGTCGGGGCGGCGGCACGAGAGTGGTTGCACGAACAGCGGGGTCCAGCAATGTGCCCGAAATCCGGACCTCGCCGGTGAGGTCGCGGGTGAGGGCGAGGTGATTGCGGGGATCAGGAACGACCTCGACAATCGACCAGAGGGCGGCGTCGGCGCCGATGGGGAGACGAACCTCGGCGGGTCGGCGAGTGATTCGCGGCTGTGAGACCTCGCCGGATCGGCGGTTAACGAGAAGAGCGATGACGAGGAGGACTGCAAGGAGGAGAGCAGCAATCACAAGCACCATGAGGAAAAAAGTTAGAACCGCCGCGCGTCAGGGTGGTGGATCCTCAAAGGGGATTACGCGGCGCGCGTTCGCGGCGCGCGCTGACGAACGCAAACGCGTCAGCGCTTGGAGTCTTTGATCGATCCGGTGAGCTTGCCTTTGGGATCGAACGCGGTGCATCCGATGACCTGAACACCCCGGTTGCGCTGCTCTTCGGTCGGCAACACCCACCCGACTTCAAGAGACGAACTCGGATAGGGAATTCCCACGTAGGTCTTGAACGCGGCAGGACATAATTTCTTCGCGGCGGTGGTGAATTGCTCGGTTGTGGGGGTCGGAGTCGGAGCGAGGCCTGCTCCGGGTGTGGCGATCACTTCGTATTGGTGGGGAAGATCGCAGTTCAGGCGCAACATCACGTCTTTGTCGCTCTTCATAGTGGCGTCGGCAGCGGGGACGGCCCTCGTTGTGACGGCCTTGCCTGTTGCAACCGACCGAAGGTCAATGCAGTCGCCAACCACTGGCCCATAGACGAAGGAGATTCGGCCGACGCCCGCTTCAGGTTCAAGAGTCGTCGTGGTCGTGGGACCTGGGGCAGTTGTGGTCGTGCTGGCGGTTGTCGTGGATGAGGAGGAACTCTTCGATGACGACGAGCATGCACCCAGCACGATCGAGGTGACGGCGAGTGCGGCGAGGAGGCCGATGAGTCGATGGCGTGTAGTCATAATCAATAGGACGCGGGTAAGAGGTGGGCAATGTTGGTGAAGGCGAAGAACATCAGCACGAACACGATTGGGGTACCGATGGCGTAGGTGGCGAGAAACTTCCAGTCCTTCAAGCGTGACACGCGTTGGGCGCGTTTCCGCAGCAGGGTTGGTGTCCAGAACCGAGCCAGCCACCAAGTGCCAAACCAAACGAGACCTGTGAGTAGCGACCAAAAAATTGCCGCCGGCCAGGCTGACGAATCTCCACTGGCAAGGGCGTCAGTGGATGCATCGGTTGTGACCCCGTCATAGGTGGGTATCGGAGTCGGTGGCGCGGGATTCGAAGTGAGCGTGGCCGTCACCACGATGCGTTGTGACGCAGTGAACTTCGGATGACACGCCATGAGCGTGAGGCGATTCCCGACGTTTTGTTCGAGGATCGAGAGATCGTTGGGCGAAACGATGATGTGGCCCGAGGTCGTTCCATCCTTCGGGTCAAGGTGGGCGTCGACTTTGTAGGTAAACGTTCCCTGCAACGTCTGGACAGTGATGGTGTCGCCGGGCACGAGTTCATCAATGCGATTGAACGGCGCCTTGTAGGTCGTGCGATGACCGGCGACAGCAGCATTGCCCGGTTGACCGGGTAACGGAGTCTGCGGGAAGTGTCCTGGTCCTTGTTGCAACCACTTGAGGTCAACTCCCTGCACCATGACGAAGTCTGAGTCGATTGTCTTCATCGTGATTCGGGCAATCGGATCGCCGGGTTCGGGAATGGGAAGGTCAGCGGGAGCAGTCACGA
>CANGMY010000033.1 GCA_947455015.1 Microthrixaceae bacterium
CGGGAAGGGTCGCCCCGGCGATCACACAGATGTCGGTGTTGAACTCATTGCCGAAATCGGCCCTCGAATGGGTTTCGACGAAGCCGACACGCTCATGCTTCAACAAATGTGTCGACACCATCTCCTGCTTGCCGATACTGCAACGCGGCGCGACCTTTCCGATGACGGCACCATTTCGTTCGTTGCCGAATCGGTTAGTTCGCTGACTTGCTTGCGTCTGCTCGACGCGCTGACCGAGGCCGATTCGCTCGCGACTGGTACGGCCGCGTGGGGAAAGTGGAAAGAAGAACTTGTCGGTGTCCTCGTCGATCGTGTCGCCCATGTTCTTTCTGGCGGTTCAGTCGCCGACGCAACCGAAACCGGTTTCCCCACGCAACATCAGCGTGACTTGTTGGCCCAGCGCCGTCGGATCATCGAGGCAGTCGACGACCAGATCGTTGTGATCAGCCCCGACCGGCCTGGTTTGTTCTCACGGGTTGCGGGTGTGCTTTCGCTGAACGGACTCACTGTTCTCGAAGCGGCAGCGCATTCTGCTGAAAATCACATGGCTCTGGAACAGTTCCGCGTGCAGAGCAATTTCGATTCCGAGATTCCGTGGGATCGGGTGATTCGAGATCTCGAAAAGGCACTTGATGGGCGCCTTGCTCTAGCTGCCCGTCTCGAAGAGCGTTCAAAGACCTACCGACGTCCTCGTCGTCTCCCTGGTCTTGTGACCCATCCCGAGGTCATCGTTGACAATCATTTGTCGCACGATGCAACGGTGCTCGAGGTTCGTGCTCCAGACGGCGTCGGCGTGTTGTGGCGCATCACCCGTGCACTGCACGAACTCGACCTCGACATCACTTCCGCCAAAATTCAGACCATCGGCACCGACGCCGTCGACTCGTTCTATGTGCGCGATTCCGAGGGTCGGAAGATCACTGATCATGACTACTTGGGTGAGATCCGCAGGTCGCTCCTGTATTCATTGGAACGAGCCTCCAGTAACTGATCGGGGCCGATAGCGTTCGGCCATGGCTGATCCGGTAACCCCACAGGACCTCATTCGTTGGAGTGAAGCGCTGGCAGGTATTGCTCGCACTGGTTTGGGATTCACTCAGAGCCTGTACGAACAAGAACGGTTCGAAGAAGTGCTCGCAGTCGCTGCCGACATGCGCGTTGCTGCGGGAAGTTCCTACAACCCCGACGATCTTGTGCACGAGTGGATGAAGTCTGTTGGCGTTGGTGTGCCCGGCTACCAAACGCCGAAGGTTGCTGTTGGCGCGATTGTGCAGAACGAAAAGGACGAGATCCTTCTCGTGCAACGTTCCGATTCCGGTGTGTGGCTGTACCCAACCGGTTGGGCCGACATCGGTTATTCACCTGCTGAAGTTGCGGTGAAGGAAGTCAGCGAAGAAACTGGCATCGACTGTGAAGTTGTGCAGTTGCTTGCGGTGTACGACGGTCTGCAGCGTCGCTTCACCAGCGTTCCGCTGTATTCGCTCGTGTTCCATTGCCGAGCAACTGGTGGTTCGCTGAAGGCGCACCCACTTGAAACGCAGGACGTTGGTTTCTTCCCACTCGACGCGTTGCCGGACATGGCCGTTGGCCAAGACCTTTGGGGACCTTTAGCGGCGCACGCGTTTAGCGGCGCAAACGTCGATGTGCACTTCGATCACCCCCGCACTCCGGTGTGGCAAGGCGACCACCTTGTTGTTGACCTGACTGACGAGGACTAGTTCTCAGTCCTGATCGCGAAGGAACCGTTCGACTTCGTCGACAAGACTTTCTCCATCGGTGAACGCGTCGGGTTCTTCGTCGAAACGCTGCTCAAGATGTGCGACATATTCCGTGGTCTCTTCGTCTTCGGCAACGAGTAGACCAACCTGGTGTTCGTACGCGTCGGTGGCGAACTTGAGTTCCGTTGTATCGATGGTGACGTCGAGCAAACGAGCGGCACGATCAACGAGCGCGAGTGCGGCTTTCGGTGACGGAGACGAGGGCACATAGGTCGGAACTGCTGCCCAAAGTGCAGCAGAACGAATGCCGGCTTCGCTGCACGCGTTGTGTAGAACACCAGTGATACCGGTTGGGCCTTCGTAACGCGAGGGCAGCAGATCAAGTGCGTCGGTACTGGCTTCGTCATAGGTTGCGCCGAACACGGACACGGGGCGTGAGTGCGGAACCTCGGCAAGAAGTGCACCAAGGGTGACGACCATGCGGGCGTTCGTTGCGATAGCAACACCGATGACGTGTTCGCAGAATGTGCGCCACTTCAGTTGTGGCTCGATACCTGAGAGCAGGATCACATCGACATTGCGCAGAGTTACGTGAGCCGACCGGAACTCGTTCTTCGGCCATTCGATACGGCGAATCCCGTCGAAGTCGACACGAACCTCGGGTCGGGTGACGGTGAAGTCGTAAAAGACCTCGGGGTCGATATCGGCGAACGTTTTTGCGTCCCACTGCTCGGCCATGAAGTCGATTGCCGTTGTGGCGGAGTCGCCGGCATCGTTCCAGCCACCGAATGCGACAAGGAGCACCGGGCCGTCGACATCGGCAGGCTGCGTCCAGCGCAAATGGGGAAGCGAGTGGCCTGAAGTCTCCGGCATTCGCAGAAGGGTACCGGTGTCTACGCTGGACCGATGGCGAACGTGCAGATCATTGAGGCCGCAGAAGTCACCCCGGAATTGGTGGCTGCATTTGAGCGCCTGATTCCCCAGTTGTCCTCATCAAATCCTGCGCCAACTGCGACCGAGCTGGCCGCGATCTGTGAATCAGAAGCCAGCGTTTTACTGATCGCGGTTGATCGCGATGCCGAGGATCACATTCTCGGAAGCCTCACGCTTGCGTGGTTCCGCATTCCGACTGGCGTGCGCGCCTGGATCGAAGACGTTGTGGTTGACGAAGCCGCGCGCGGTCACGGTGTGGGTGAATTGTTAAATCGTGCAGCACTTGATCGTGCGCGTGAACTTGGTGCCAAGACGGTTGAACTCACGTCGCGCCCCAGTCGCGAAGCTGCGAACCGTCTGTATCAACGCATCGGTTTCGTCGCCCGCGACACAAATGTGTACAGGTACAGCTTGGATTCCTGAGGGTCTCGCGATCGGGTACCTCGGCCATGGCTCCGATGCGATCGCTTCTCGTATGCTGGCGAGATGGAACTCACAGCCGCGATCACTCACGAAGGCGATCTCTTCGTCGCGCGCTGTCTCGAAGTTGATGTGACGAGTCAGGGCGACTCGATGGACGACGCTCTCGCAAACCTCAAAGAGGCTCTTGGCCTTTACTTCGAGGACGAGAACGAACCGTTCGATCTGAGCCATCCGATCGTCACCACGTTCCAACTCTCTGCGTGAACCCTCCGCTCCCTGTCGTCAGCGGAGCAGATGCGATCGACGCGCTCGTCGAAGCGGGATTCGTGCGAGTCGGTCAGCGCGGAAGTCACGTGAAGCTGCGCAAGGCGCATCTGACCGTCATCGTTCCGCTGCACCGGGAACTCGCACCCGGGACGCTGCGCTCGATCATCCGCCAGTCGGAACTGTCGGTCGAGGAGTTCCTGGCGCTCTTGTAGCTCGTGAATCCGGTGCGGTGATCTCTCGGAATATCGAGGTCTCGTTCGTCAGAGCGACGTGTCGATGGTCGTTGATTCACTGAGCATCATCGACACACGAACGAACCGAAGCAAGGCGAGGACGATGATCGTGTAGACGGCGAGGTGCGTCCAACTGACAGGTCCGTCGCGGTAGTCGAGCAGGAGCCCTGCACCACCGACTAGGCAAAGTGCGGCGAACGACCGCGAGAGGAGTGCGCCCTCTGCGTGTCGCTCCGTTTTCACCGCAGTGAGTAAAAGACCGATACCCGCGATCACTGCACCGGTGATCATGAGGGCTCCGTAGAACATGGTCCGGCCCGCTTCGGTGATTCCCGCCGAAGTTGGGCCGGCCGATAGGCCCACGCCGCTGAGCGGAGCGCCCGCTGACGTCACGTGCACGTTGTAGATCACGATGGCAACCGGGACGGCAACCACCCAGTCCGCAACGACAGGAATGCGCTTCACAAGAGAGCTCACAAAGACATCTTGCTCGTCGAACTGGGTCTTGCACGTGATGTTCAATGCGGAGATCAGACCTATCAAAAGGGTGCTGCTGAGCCCGAGAACAGATGTGCCGAGCTTTTATTTTCGTTTCTATTCAGAAAATGTAGACAAATGTGTACCGATACAGCCTCGAATCGTAATTGTCCCGTTTCCCGGAGTTTGACGGTGGTTCTGAAGAGCAATGGCACGCGAAGCGAACTTTTCGTCGCGCGCTGTCTTGACGTTGATGTGACGAATTGATGGCTTTGTTGTTCGTCTTCTGACTGCGCAGGAGATGCTTCGAGGTCTACACTGTTGACTCACAATCGCGACGTCGCCGTCGTTGTTTCTGAACCGTCCTGAGGTCCTTCCCGATGTCCCAGCACCGTCGCTCCTTCGTCACCGTGATCGCCGTGGTGGTCGCGCTCGCCTTGCTGGCCACCGCCTGTTCGGGTGAGCCGTCGATCCGACGTGGGGCGAGTGGTGGTGCCGGAAACCCTGTCGACCTCCCCGCTCTGCCGACCGCCGCCGGTGGCGGTGACCGGGTTCCGATGTGGTTCCGGTCCGAGGTGACGCCGTCGTCGTGGGTGTCGAGCTCGACGGTTCCGACATTGGTGGTCCCGGGTGCGTCGGGAGCGTGGACGTTCAAGTTGTCGGATTTGTCCGACGGCACGTCGTCGTTCGGTACGCGCACGTACGCCGAGTCGGGAGCGTCGGCTCGGATCCCCGCCGGGTTATTGCAGAACGGCAACGTCTACACGTGGGTGGCCGAGAGTCCAGGCCAGACGGCGGTGGGTGGGTCATTTACGGTGGACGTGCAGTTGCGCGATGTGCAGTTGACCGATTCGGCCGGCAACGTCCAGGTGGCGTTGTCGTCGGGTGAGGCGTCGTACGCCTGGTCGTCGCAATCGATGGGTTCGTTGGGTGGTCCGGTGGGGATCTCGTTGCAGTTCCAGGGGTCGAACCGTCCGTCGCCGGGGGTACCGGCCGGTTGGGTGCTGACCTCTTCGAGCGGCAGTCCCTACGAGTCGGTGGTGAACCGCCCCGACGGAAGCGTGGGTCTCGTCGCGAAGAACGGTCAGGTGTCGAGCTACCGCCGCGGCGCGGGTGGCGGGTGGAATCCGGTGAAGATGGCCGGGGATGGTCTCGATGCCAGCGGTCTGGCCCCGGTGTTGATTGAGAACGCCGACGGATCGTGGTCGGTCACGTCGAAAGCGTCGACGACCAGATTCGTTGACGACAACGGTGACGGCACCGCCAACCTCGCCGGTGTGTCGGCTGATGGCGCGCCGATGCTGCAGCAGGACTGGAGTGGTGGTCTGTTGCGGTCGATCACCGATCCGGTGTCGGGCCGATCGGTGGAGTTGGTCTATGGCGGCGGGTCGTGTCTGGCACCTGTTCGTGGTTTTGTGGCCGCCCCGGAGGGGATGTTGTGCCGGGTGAAATTCTGGGACGGCTCGACGAGCGCGTTCATGTACGTCGACGCGCCTGGTGGCGCCAGCATCGGTCGATTGATCAATTTCCCCGAAGCCGCCGGTGACGGTGCTCAGGTATCCGACGTCGCCTATGACGCAGCGGGTCGCATCGCCCGCACGCGTTCGCCATTGGTGGCAGCCGCGGCTGCATCGGACGTGGTGGCGGCCGACGACTCCCAGTTCTGGGTTGAGGTCATCTATGCGCCCGACGGTCGGGTGGAGCGGGCCACCGACGCTGCGCCGGCTCTGGGTGCGACGCGCTGTGCTCGTTTGTTCCAGACCGAGGGCACGCTCACACAGGTCTCCGATTCATGTTTGGGTCGGACGGTGACGACGGTCGTCGTCGACGGCACGACGTTCTTCCCTCTCGTGGTCACCGACGTCGCCGGTCGTACCTCGACCAACACCTGGGACCTTGCCACCGGCAACCTGCTGCAGTCGGTCGATATGACCGGTCGGGTCACAGTCAATACATTCGCCGCTGGGAACTTGGTGCAGACCCGCGGTCCGTCACGTGATCTCGCCACGTCGCAGACGACGATGCACGAGTACGACGAGTCCTATGCCGCGTCGTCCGAGGGCGTGCCGATGCGCGGACTCGATGTGGTCTATTGGCCGTCGGCCACCGACCGCGGTCCGGACGCAGTGCAAGAACTTGGTCCCACCCGTGACGGCGAACTTCTGTCGTCCCTCACCGTGAATTGGGAGACTTCGCCGGCGGGAAATCGCGCGGGGGGTTGGTCGGCACTGATGTCCGGTTCGTTGACGATCGACACCGCTGGCACCTACGCGTTCGCGTCGAACAACTCCACGGCCCGATTGCGAATCGCCAACACTGCCTGTGAGGACGCGGGCTGTCGGGCGCTCAACCTGCCCGCCGGTCCGGTGTCGATACAGGTCGAGGTGGCTACCGACTCGCCGGCGACATCGATGGACCTGACGTGGTCGGGCCCCGATACCGGTGGGGTATCGACGTCGATTCCTACCGACCGTCTGCGCCCGCAGTACGGATTTGCCACCGAGACGAAGGTCGTCGACCCCACCGCCGAACGGGCGAACACCGACAACATCTCGCGCAGCGCCTATGCCAACCCGGCCAAGGGCATTGTCACCTCGCGGACCTCCACAGGTGGTTCGTTGGTCCGGCTCTCTTATGAGGGGTCGGGGTGGAATCGTCCGACAGCTTCGACGCTCCCGGCGGGCAATGCGATGCGCCAAACCTGGTGGGGTGACAAGGAGTCGGCTACCGCGCCATGCCCGGGGGCCAAGGGGGCGGTGCAGGGCGGTGCGTCGAAGGAGTCGATCACTCCCGGTCCCGACGGGGGTGACGGTCCGTCGGCCCAGCAGTGGTACACCGCATCGGGTGCGGTGGCCGCCAACCGCCTTTCCGGTGGCGGCGCCACTCAGTGTCTGACCTATGACCGGGCGGGTCGCGTGGTAACGGTCGAGGCCCTCGGAATGGGTTCGGTGTCGAAGGTGACCATCGACTACGCCGTCAACGGTAATCCGTTGGTGACGTCACTGACCGAGACCCAGGGCGACACGGTCACGACATCGACCACCGAGGTCGACCTTGCCGGTCGCACCATCCGTTCGGTTGATCGGTACGGGATCATCTCGCTCACTACTTATGACACCCGCACCGGGGCCGTGTCCACGGTGACCTCCACGCCTCCGGGCACCGCGCCGGTGGTGGCTACCTATACCTACGACGAGTTCGCCCGTCCGATCTCCGTCACCGTCGATGGTCGGGTCCTTTCCACCACCGCCTATAACGGAATCGGCCTGCCCGCCACCGTCACGTACGGAAACGGCGCAGTATCGAACCTCACCTACGACGCCCAGGACCGACCGATCTCGTTGGTCACGACGACAGGAGGCCGCAACTACACGTCGTCTATGGACGTGTCGGCCGCCGGTGTGCGATCGTCAACGACCGTCACCGGCGAAGGTCGGACGTCGACGTTTGACTTCTCCCATGACACCAATGGCCGGCTGTCGGCGGTGTCGGTATCGGCCGGACTGGTCGCCGAAGCCCGTTCGTGGACCTACGGCTACGACGCCAACTCCAATCGGACTATCCAGACCGTCGGTGTCGGGGGCGGCGCACCGGTCACCTCAACCTCCACCTACGACTCCGCCGATCGTCTGGTGGCCACCACCGACCCGGCGATCGTCGGTCCCATCACCTACGACCAGCGTGGTAACGCCACCCAGGTAGGTCCCGACCGATTCACTTACGACGCTGCCGACCTGCTGGTATCGGCTACCGACGGCACTACCACCGTCGCCTACCAACGCTCGGTCACCGGCGCGGTGCTGGCCAAGACCACCACCGATGCCAAAGGCACCACCACGATCCGATTCGGTGCCGGCGGGTTCATCCTCGATGACGCCGCACGCCCGACCCTGTTTCAGATCCCTCTGCCGGGCGGAGTGCAGTTCAGCCGTCCGATCGGCCAATCGGCAACTTGGGACTTCACCGCAATCACCGGTGACCAGTTCGTCACTCTCGACGACGCAGGGAACCGTGTCAGTGAGATCAGCGTGTTCACTCCGTTCGGTGAACGCCTCGCTGGTGTTACCAGTGTCAACGCCGACCGCCCCGACCTGAAATGGCGAGCCACCGAGGCGAACGAGACCCTCGCCCTGACCCTGCCGGTCGTGGCCATGGGTGCCCGCGTGTACGTCCCCGCCCTCGGCCGGTTCATTCAGGTCGACCCCGTCGTCGGAGGATCGGCCAACAGTTACGACTATGCAAACCAAGATCCCACATCGTTCTCCGACCCCAGCGGCAACGCCCCCGAGGAACGCGACTGGATCGGACTCGGACTCGTCGCCGTTGCCTCCGCCGTCGTGTCACTGTTCGTCGGCGCCAAGATGGGCGCCAAGGTGGGCATGGGCGTCGGAGCCGTCATCGGTGCTCTCTTCGGGGCGACCAATATGGTCGTTCAGGCGCTCACTGGCGGTGATGCGGTGATGGGCGCAGCGAGCATTCTTGCTGGTGTGCTCGCCGGCGTCGCCGTCGGTGGAATCGCTGGCAAGGTCAAGTTCGCCAAGGCCACCAAGAAGTCGTCCTGGCCGCAAACCGAGGACAGGATGATCTACGACCTCCAAAAGATGGATGAAATCGACGTGAGAGTTGGCGATTGGACGAATAAGCCCACGATGAACCGTGCTTCGATATGCAAGCCCTATTCGGTTTCTGAATACGGTTTGGGAAGCGGCGCCGCTAGGAATTCGGTCACGGAGTCGGTGAAGAAGAGGATGTCGTCATCATCGTCCGAGGCTGGCAACGTCGCTGAGGAACTCTTGTACTTCAGTAACCAGGCGATGCTCAATCCCAAGACCATCCGGATCACCAATCGGATGTCGGTCTGGAAGTAGTTGGCCGGTGTCGACGGAGCTCGCGTCATGAGAGCTGTGGCGATTCCATCCCGTTGTCGGTATCGGGGAGTGTGTTTCGAGGCGTCGCCACTCTCGATGCTCCTTATTCGTCTATCGAAAATGAGTGTGAGTGCGATCACGTGAAACTTCGCAATCGCTTGCTCGCAGGTATGGTCGACTGATGACGTCGTGGGGCGATTTCAAAGCACTCGAACCTCAAATGGCAGACATCGTTGAACGACTGTTCGCCATCCGTCGCCATAAGACTCTTGCAACACTTCGCGCCGATGGTTCGCCGCGGATTTCAGGCATCGAGTGCGCGTTCGACGATGGAAATTTGTACTTCGGCTCGATGGACTCAGCAAGGAAATCTGCAGACATCCATCGTGATCCACGGATTGCACTTCATAGCCCGACAGTGGACCCCGTAGAGGGCGACGAAGCCGCGTGGCCCGGTGAATCGAAGATCGCCGGGATCGCGATTTCGGCAGGACCGATTGAAGGGCCGGATGCATCTCTGGGCGAACGGTTTGTCGTTGATGTCGCCGAGGTGATTGTTATCCACCTCAATGAAGATGCGACCAAACTCGTCGTCGAATGGTGGACACCCGATGGAGGCCGCCAGATTGTTGAACGCGCCTGAATGCGGCGCGATTGATTATCGCCATCTACTTCCCGGGTGCCGACCGGGTCTAGATTTCCCCAATCAAATTGCCGCGGCCTTTAGGATTCGACGGTCAAACGCCCCGTCTACGGGTCAGCGAAGGGAAAGCACTGAATGTTGAAGAAGGCAGCCGTGATGGTGTTCGCAGCATTGACCATCGCAACGTTCGCAGCATGTGGGTCGTCGTCTTCTTCGGAAAAGACAAGGTTGGATCAGGCCGAGGCAACTGAACTCGGAACCCAACTCATCAACGGGTACTGGAACACACTTTCCTGTGACGACTCCGACTCGGTGGAGTACGAGAGTCTCCTCGACCCAGGATTTCAAGCCGTTACCGTCAATGGTCCTATGAACAAGGACGCTGTGGTTGCTGCGCTTGCAGCAGCTTGCATTAGTTCGACCGAGATCAAAGACGTCGTTGTCACCGCTGCACCCGACACTCTCGTAGTGGCGTACAAAGCGCGCCGAACCGTCAACGGGACCCCGAGTCAGTTCCAGCAACTCGTGAATGTCTTCGTGAAGAACGGCAATGACTGGGACGGCGTGGTTTCGGCAAACTCTGGCAACGTTCCGTCGTGACGTTGAGTTTCCGCCGCGCAAGCTCTTTGCTCAATAAGAACTTCTGACTAGAATTCTGGTCATGTCAGAAGTTCTTCCCCTCGCCGAAGTCAAAGCCAAGTTTTCGGAAATGGTGGATCGAGTGGAGCAACAGCACGAACGGATCACGGTCACGCGCAATGGGCGTCCAGCAGCGGTGCTTATGAGTGCCGAAGAACTCGACACCCTCGAGGACACGCTGGAACTGCTGTCTGACCCGACGTCAATGGCCGAGATCCAGGAGGCGCGTCTGGAAGTCAGAGCCGGCAGGACCGTCTCCGCTGACGAGTTGCGCGCGAAATACCTGAGCGAGTGACCGACGAGGTTTGGAGCCTGCGAGTCGCGGCATCCGCTGAACGACAACTTGCTCGACTCCCAGAACGCATTGCTGCTGCGGTCGTCGAGTTCTTGCTCGGGCCTTTGTGCGAGAACCCTCGCCAGGTCGGGCATCAGTTGCAGCGTGAACTAGCGGGGCTTTGGTCGGCTCGACGTGGCGCCTATCGAGTCATCTACGAAATCGAAGATGACGAGAGGACGATCGATGTCCTGCGTATCGAACATCGATCCGACGTCTATCGGCCTCGGTAGAGAGATGTTACGAGGGCAATGGAAAAATGAATGCAAACGTTTATTGCTTTCTGCTGGATTTACCGTCATGTATCGACATCCATCGTCAATGCGAGCAGCGTCGGATTTATAAATCTTCATCGCACCATCGCCGCAACCGACAAAAGGTAGAGACTCGTCCGTGCTCACCCGGATCGTTGCGTTGAGCTGCATTTCGACGCCGGTCGAAGTGAGTAACTCAACATTGACAAAGGTGGCAACGCGTGGGAGCGAAAACTGACAAGGCGAAGGGGACGGCGAAGGAAGTAGTTGGCGAAGCGATTGGTGATGAGGAACTTGAAG
>CANGMY010000034.1 GCA_947455015.1 Microthrixaceae bacterium
CGACCGCCGCCGAAGCCCATGCCACCCATCGAACCCTGACGACGAACTTCGTCGTATTCGGCCCGCTTGGTTTCATCGCCGACAACGTCGTAGGCCGCGGAGATTTCCTTGAACTTCTCTTCTGCTGCAGCGTTACCGGGGTTGGCATCAGGATGAAATTCCCGAGCCAACTTCCGGTACGCGCGCGTGATGTCCTTCGGTGCTGCCGTTTCCGACACACCGAGGACTTCGTAGTAGTTCTTTTCGAACCACTCGCGCTGTGGAGCCACTTCTAACCTTTGACCTTCACCATGGCCGGGCGAAGAACCCGGCTTTTCCATTGGTACCCAGTGCGGAGCGTCTCGATCACGATCGGTTCGCCACCATCACCTTCTTCATGCATCACTGCATCGTGCTGATTCGGATCAAACGGTTCGTCGGCTGGTGTTAATCGGACCAAACCTTCGTTGCCGAGTAGATCGGAAAGCATCTTTGCGATCGGTTCGACATCGGTTGATCCGTGCCCGATCGCTGCCTCGCACGCATCGAGAACAACAAGCAACTTCTCTGCGAGGTTCTCGTTGGCGCGCTCGCGCAACTCTTCTTGTTCGCGAGCAACGCGCTTGCGGTAATTGTCGAACTCGGCCTTGACTCGCAGCATCGTGTCGCGGAACTCGTCGCGTTCAGCAACGAGCACAGCAACATCAATTTCGCCAGTGGGATCGGCTTCTTCGAAACCTTGTTCAGCACCGGCTGCTGCTTCGAGCAGTTCGTCGTCAGTCGGAGAGGTCTCTTCCGAGACCTCTCCGTCACCTGACACGGTCACTTGCCTTCGTCGTCGACGATCTCGGCATCGACGACCTCGTCGTCGTTCGGTGCCGAGCTCGTTGCGGATCCACCAGAAGCTGACTCTTCGGCCGCAGCCTGTTCGTACAGCTTCTGGGTGAAGTCCTGACTTGCGGTCATGAGTGCTTCGGTTGCGACCTTGATGGCTTCGCCATCGGTACCCGCGAGTGCGGTCTTGAGGTCGGCCAACTTGGACTCAACCGATGCCTTCTCGTCTTCAGAGATTTTGTCGCCCTGATCTTTGAGCAACTTCTCTGTTTGGTAGACGAGTGTGTCGGCGCTGTTGCGAGCGTCGGCTTCTTCGCGACGCTTTGCATCTTCAGCCGCGTGCGCTTCGGCGTCCTTCACCATCTGGTTGATCTGATCCTTGCTCAGCGAGGACTGACCGGTGATGGTCATTGACTGTTCCTTGTTGGTCGCACGATCCTTCGCCGACACATGCACGATGCCGTTTGCATCGATGTCGAAAGTGACTTCGATCTGCGGCACACCGCGCGGTGCGGGCGGAAGGTCGACGAGTTGGAACTTGCCGAGTGACTTGTTGAACTGCGCCATTTCGCGCTCGCCTTGCAACACATTGATCTCGACCGACGGCTGATTGTCTTCCGCAGTGGTGAACACCTCGGTGCGACGAGTCGGGATAGTGGTGTTGCGCTCGATGAGCTTGGTCATGACCGAACCCTTGGTTTCGATACCAAGAGAAAGCGGGGTGACGTCGAGAAGTAGAACGTCCTTGACCTCGCCCTTCAGCACACCAGCCTGCACTGCTGCGCCGATCGCGACGACCTCGTCGGGATTCACACCCTTATGCGGATCGTTGCCCGTCATTTCCTTGACGAGATCGACAACCGCCGGCATACGAGTGGAACCACCAACAAGAACAACGTGATCGACATCGCCCTTGGTAAGGCCGGCATCGACAATGGCTTGTTCGAAAGGAACACGACAACGCTCAAGAAGATCAGCGGTGAGTTCCTGGAACTTCGCGCGAGTGAGTTGTTCGTCGAGATGCAACGGACCGTCGGGAGTTGCAGTGATGAACGGCAGATTGATCTGCGTCTGCTGCACCTGTGACAGTTCAATTTTTGCCTTCTCGGCTGATTCCTTCAGACGTTGGATCGCCATGTTGTCTTTCAACAAGTCGACACCGTGTGCAGTCTTGAATCCGTCGGCGAGCCAGTTGATGATGCGCTCATCCCAGTCGTCGCCACCAAGGCTGGTGTCGCCATGGGTCGACTTCACTTCAAAGACGCCGTCGCCGATTTCAAGAACCGAAACGTCGAACGTGCCGCCGCCGAGATCGAACACGAGGATCGTCTGATCGGTGGTTTCTTTGTCGAGTCCGTATGCGAGTGCCGCAGCAGTCGGCTCGTTGATGATGCGAAGCACCTCGAGACCGGCGATTTGGCCAGCCTCTTTGGTTGCAGTGCGCTGCGCGTCGTCGAAGTACGCGGGCACGGTGATGACGGCCTGGGTGACGGTGTCACCGAGATAGGCCTCGGCATCGCGCTTGAGCTTCATGAGCGTGCGAGCGGAAATTTCCTGAGCGGTATAGGCCTTGCCATCGATGTCGATGGTCCAGTTGGTGCCCATATGGCGCTTGACCGAACGAATCGTGCGGTCGGGGTTGGTGATGGATTGACGCTTGGCCACTTCGCCGACGAGGACCTCGCCGTTCTTTGCGAATGCGACCACCGAAGGCGTGGTGCGGCTTCCTTCTGCGTTGGGAATGACCACCGGGTCGCCCGCCTCGAGAACCGAGACGACCGAGTTGGTGGTGCCGAGGTCGATACCGACGGCCTTTGGCATGGTGATGCTCCTTGTTTCTGTGTTTCTGATGCTGGTTATCGGGGGGATGCTTCTCGACTACCAAGCGGGGCTGAGTGGCCGACGCTAAGAAAGTTGAGCGTGACACTAACAACTTTGCTCGGGGCCCTTCCATTCCCAGATTCCAAAGATTTTTCCGATTTTTCGGAAATTCTTTCGAACCGGCCTTCCGCAACCGGGCCAAACCCCGGATCCCGTTGGGGCAGACTGGAACCATGACTTCCACCCTCGTCCTGCTGCGCCACGGTCAGAGCACCTGGAACCTCGAAAACCTCTTCACCGGTTGGTACGACGCTGATCTCACTGAACAAGGTCGGGCCGAGGCCAGTGCCGCCGGGCCCGCCATGGCCACCGCCGGCGTGGCGCCCACAGTGGTCCACACCTCCATGCAGACCCGAGCCATCCGTACCGCCAACCTCGCCCTCGATGGCATGGATCGTTTGTGGGTTCCGGTTCGTCGCTCGTGGCGCCTCAACGAACGCCATTACGGCGCGCTGCAGGGCATGGACAAGAAGGAGACCACCGAGAAGTACGGCAAAGACCAGGTCTTCGAATGGCGTCGTTCCTATGACGTGCCACCGCCAAAGCTCGAACTCGACGACCCCCGTCACCCTCGGTTCGAGGAGCGCTATGCCTCACTCCCGGCCGATGTCCTTCCCGCTTCGGAATGTCTGGCCGACGTTGTCGACCGCATGCTGCCCTATTGGTACGACGGCATCGTCCCCGATCTACGCGCTGGCCACACCGTTCTTGTTGTCGCTCACGGCAACAGCCTTCGAGCACTCATCAAGCATCTCGATGCGATTAGCGATGCCGATATTGCCGATGTGAACCTGCCTACCGGCGTGCCGATTCGCTACGAACTCGACGACGCGATGGTGCCAACCAAGCGACTGGCATTGACCGATCGCTATCTCGGCGATGCCGAAGCGGCCAAGGCTGCTGCCGAGGCCGTCGCCCGTCAGGCCGGCTGAACCATTTGCAATTCGCCGGCTTCTAGTAAGTAGCCACGCGAACGAACCGTGCGGATCGCCAAACCCAATGGGGCGATCCGGCGACGCAAACGAAGCATGTGCACATCGAGTGCATTGCGGCCTGGCGCGCCCGTGGGCCATCCGGTTCGAGAAAGGATGTCTCGACTCACGACGGCACCGAACCGATCAAGCAAGGCCGACATGAGCCGGGCTTCAAGCGGCGGCAACGAAACCCAACCGGCTCCGACACGAAGCACCCCATCGGGATCGAGTCCCGGGGTTTCGGAGTTATGCACCATCGATCGGGTGGCAATGGCGCGGCATCGGGCATCAATGTCGTCCTGACTGGCAGGCAGACGGATCCAGTCCTCGAGGCAATCAACGGCGTCGGGCGCGGCGGTATCGGCGTCGACCAGCAACAGCCGGGACGCTCCCCGAGCCGCAAGGGCTTGGCGACGGTCTTCTTCCATTGGCCAACGAAGTAGGGCGACATCCACGAAGACCACGGTACGGATCGCCTGTTTCCCAAATGTTTCGTGGTCATGAAGGGTCGGTGGCCGAATGGACGAGCAGAGCGCCGGGGTTCTCCCTATGCTTCGGCTCATGGCACGCGACGCATGGCTCGATCATCTGGCTCAGGTTCCGCTCTTCGCAGAGTGCGACAAGCGCCAGCTCCAGCAGGTGGCAGCAGCAGCGGTGGAGATCTCCATTGAGGCAGGAAAGGTTCTGGTGCGCGAAGGCGAGCCCGGCCACGAATGCTTCGTGATCGTCACCGGCTCGGCCACTGTGACCCGTGACGGTGCAACCGTGGCCAATCTTGGCCCTGGTGCTGTCGTCGGCGAACTTGCTCCCCTGACCGGCGGCGTCCGCACCGCAACGGTTACGGCCGACTCCGCCATGGAGGTCCTCGTAATCGCCCAGCGTGAGTTCAACGGCCTCATTGAAGAGGTTCCCGGTTTCGCCGTGCAGTTGCTGCGCAACCTCGCAGCACGCATGACCGACGAATCCTGAACCTCTCCTAACTCCTCGCCCTGCCCGCTGGTGAGGTTCCGCGCCCATGGGCGCGAGTAGGTTTGCCAACCGTATGGAACGTAAACGGATCAAGGGCCCACATATCGTTCTCGTCATCGGACTCGCCTTCGCGATCGTGACGGCGCTTTCGGGTGTCGCAGCGACGGTGTTTCAGCAACATGATGAGTCGCCGACCACTCGCGAGGTCTTCGGAGGCATTCCTGCTTCGCTGAAGATCGCGTTCTACGTCATGATGCCAATCCTGCTCGTCTACGGAGCAGTGCTGTTCAGTCAGCGCGTCAAGAACTGGACTCGCGGCAAGCCGGACGACCGTCGCACCACGCCCAAGAACGTCAAGCGTCGCCTCGGCGATTTCCGCGCCGGTGTCTACATGCAGACCCTGTTGCGCGACCCCGCCGCCGGCATCATGCATTCGCTCATTTACTTCTCTTTTGTGGTGCTGCTTGCTGTCACCACCATCCTTGAGATCAACCATCAGATTCCCGAGTCCTGGAAGTTCCTGAACGGCAACGTCTACATGGCGTACTCGTTCATCGGCGATCTCGCTGGTCTCTGCCTGTTCGTCGGTGTGATGTGGGCGATCGTTCGTCGCTACATCCAGCGTCCGTACCGCATTCGCATCAAGACCAAGCCGGAACACGCAGTCATCCTTGGCGTCTTCCTTGCCATTGCGGTCACTGGTTTCGGTACCGAAGCGTGGCGTATTGCTGAAACCGGCATGCCTGCGTTCGAGAAGTGGTCGTTCGTTGGTTGGCCCATCGCCAAGCTCATCGAGAACAACTCGAATCTTGCTGGCGGACATCAGGTGTGGTGGATCCTCCACATCCTTTCGTTTTTTGCCTTCCTCGTGATCCTTCCGATCACGATGCTTCGCCACATGTTCACCTCACCGCTGAACATGTACCTCAAGGATCGCGAGCGCCCCAAGGGTGCAATGAAGCCGATGCCGAACCTCTTGGAAACCGAGCTCGAATCATTCGGTGTCTCCACGATCGAAGACTTCACCTGGAAACAGTTGCTCGACCTCGACGCATGCACCATGTGCGGACGTTGCACTTCGGTGTGTCCTGCACATGCAACTGGCAAGCCGCTTGATCCTCGCGAAATCGTTCTCAAGTCGGGCGAAGTAATGGCCGCAACCGGAACGCCGCAGGTGTCGCCACCACTTGGTGTTGTTGCCGACATCACCATCTCCGCCAATTCACTCTTCGAACGAGTCACGCCCGAAGAGGTCTGGGCCTGCACCTCGTGCAAGGCATGCGACGAAATCTGCCCGGTCAACATTGAAATCCTCGACAAGATCCTCGACATGCGTCGCTACTTGTCACTCATGGAATCCAACTTCCCGACCGAACTCGGCAACGCGTATCGCTCAATGGAGAACTCCGGAAACCCATGGGGCATGAGCCAAGCCGACCGCGGCGAATGGGCCGAGAAGTTCGAAGGCATTGAGATCCTCGATGGTTCAAGCCCGCTCGAAGCCGAATACCTCTACTGGGTTGGTTGCGCAGGTTCGTTTGACGACAAGAACAAGAAGGTCACCCAAGCAATGGCGCAGCTTCTGCAGCGCTCGGGTATTTCCTTCTCGATTCTTGGTCCATCCGAATTGTGCACGGGCGATCCCGCACGTCGTTCCGGCAACGAATACATCTTCCAGATGCTCGCGATGCAGAACATCGAAACGCTCAACGGAATGGGCGTGAAGAAGATCATCACGCAGTGTCCGCATTGCTTCAACACGCTTGCCAACGAATACCCGCAGATGGGTGGCAACTACGAGGTTGTGCATCACAGCCAGTTCCTCGAGTTCCTCATCGACAGCGGCAAACTCGACCTGTCGAACGCCAAACTCGAAGAGCGCGTTGTGTACCACGACTCTTGCTACCTCGGTCGTCATAACGACGTCTACATGGCACCGCGCAATGTCATCGGTTCACTCGGTGGCATTGAAATCGTCGAAGCCAGTCGCAACGGCACCAAGGGAATGTGCTGCGGTGCTGGCGGCGGTCGTATGTGGATGGAAGAAAGCACCGGCAAGCAGGTCAACATCGAACGGTCGCAGGAACTTCTGCGCACCGGCGCGACGAAGATCGCGGTTGCGTGCCCGTTCTGTTACATCATGATTGACGACGGTGTGAAGGCACAGGGCGTCGAAGAAGACGAAGTGAAGGTCGCTGACATTTCGATGCACATCCTTGAGGCACTCGAACGCTCAGAAGCCGACGCAACAATCACGCCGATCGTCTAACAGTCCGCTTCACGTCTGACGGGTCCTGTCACCCAAGAGGCACATCCATGCTCGCTCCGCTGCGCGTGGATGCCCTCCTCTTGGGCGCCACCCGTCAGACGCTGCGCTTTCGTTGCGCGCGTCAATAGCGCCGTTGCTTTCGCAACGTGCGCGTTTGGTGCCCAGGCTGATGAGCTCTTCTCCGTCAGCAAAGAAGAGCCGGAAGATCAGCGGAAGTTTTCCCAGTAGCGGCTGGGGCGGGGGCCGATTTGGCCTTGGTACTTGGAGCCGACTGCTGAGGAGCCGTAAGGGTTGTCGGCCGCAGTGGTCATCTTGATGAACGAGATCTGGCCGATCTTCATACCGGGATAGAGCGTGATCGGAAGACTGGCCACGTTCGAAAGTTCGAGCGTGAGCTGTCCGTCCCAGCCAGCATCGACAAAGCCGGCGGTTGAGTGAATGAGCAGACCAAGACGGCCGAGCGAGGACTTGCCTTCGAGTCGGGCGACGAGATCAGCGGGGAGACCCACGCGCTCGCTGGTGGACCCAAGCACGAATTCACCTGGGTGCAGCATGAAGGTGTCGTCGGGTCCGATCTCGACGAGCTCGGTGAGATCCTCGAGGTTCTGCTTCACGTCGATGTGGCCCATCGTGTGATTCCGGAACACTCGGAAAAAGCGGTCGATATGAAGATCGACCGATGATGGCTGGACACAACTGGGGTCGAAGGGCTCGATAACAATGCGGCCGGCTTCGACCTCTTCACGGATAGTGCGGTCAGAGAGGATCACGGCTGCGCAGGTTAGTCGTGGATCAGTCGGTCAGGAGATCTGCAACGTGTTCGCCGACAAATTCCTCTTCCTGTTCCGCGACGTCATCGACACGGGGTCGAGCGGGCAGGAACAGGAGCACAACCACGACACCGATAAATGTCGCCGCTGCGGCGGTGAGAACACCCCAATGGACCGCGCTCACAAAGGCGGAATTGGCCTCGGCGCTGATCTTTGCGGCCACATCAGTAAGGCCCTTTTCCTGCAGCGTCGGAACGATTCCGTTCTGCACGGCGCCAATGCTGTTGTGCGCGGCATCAACCAACGGCTGCGGCAGGGGAAGCCCCAAACCGTTGAGGAAATCACGAACCTGGTTGCCATAGGTCGTGGCCAGCACCGAACCGATGACGGCAACGCCCAAGGCCCCACCAACTTGGCGGGTGGTGTCGTTGACTGCCGAGCCGACCCCCGCCTTGAACAGTGGCAACGAACCCATCACCGATTCAGTCGCCGGAGCCATGGTTAGACCCATACCGGCCGACATCAGCATGAGGCGCCAGAAGATGTTCGAGTACGGAGTGTCGACCTGCAGACCCACCATCGTCAGAAGGCCAATCGTGACAAGGCCGAGACCACACGCAACGGTGATCTTCGAACCGATCCGCTCAACAACCTTCGAACTGAGCGGCGCCACCACCATCATCGCAACCGCGAACGGAATCATGCGCACACCAGTTTCAAGCGGTGAATAGCCGAGAACGAACTGGAAGTACTGCGTCAACAAGAACAGCGAACCGAACATCGAGAAGAACACAAGTGTGATTGCGCCTGCTGCTGCAGTGAATCGTGCTTTCTTAAAGAACGTGACGTCGAGCATCGGGTGATCGCTCTTGGCTTCCCAAACGATGAAGCCGATGAGCAGCGCGATTCCGAGACCGCCGTAGAGAAGTGTTTGCGAAGAACCCCAACCGTTGTCCGGCGCTTCGATGATCGCGAACAACAGAAGGGCAAGACCAACGATCGACATCACCGCGCCAACGGGATCGAGTCGCGGTGCAGACGGATCTTTCGACGTCGGAATGAGGAACACGCCCGCAGCAAGACCAATCACAACGATCGGAATGTTCACAAGGAAGACCGAGCCCCAATAGAAATGCTGCACCAAAAAGCCGCCAGTCAACGGGCCTAATGCACCGCCGAGTCCCGCGGTACCGGCCCACACACCGATGGCTTTCGAACGTTCTTCGGGTGGGAACACGTTGGTGATGATCGACAACGTGGCGGGCATGATCAACGCGCCACCAATACCCATGAACGCACGAGTCGCAATTAATTGACCAGACGTACTGGCCATCGCCGATGCGACCGAGCCAATTCCAAACAACACGAAGCCAACCTGCAACGCACCACGTCGACCGAACTTGTCGCCGAGCGCGCCCGCTGTCAGCAGCAACCCTGCAAAGACAAGCGTGTAGGAGTCAACGATCCACTGCAGATCGCTCGACGACGCGTTGAGGTCTTTCTGAATCGTCGGAAGGGCAACGTTCAGAATCGAGTTGTCGAGAACGATGACGAGCAGGCCGAAGCACAGCACCGCGAGGATCGCCCAGCGCCGGTCGTAGGACTTCGCTTGAACGCGTTGAGCGAGAGTTGACATGGCAAAGCCTTCCGTCAGGAGAACGACGGAAGGGTACTGCTCATGTTGTTGAACTCATCGAATGAGGAAAGTTCAGACTTTCTTGGGACCCTGCACGGGCATGCCTGGCATGTCCTTCATGTATGAGCTTTCCTCGACACGCTTTGAGATTCGCCAACCATCGGCCGTGCGAACCATTTCGTCGACGTACCAAAGGCCACAGGTGAAGACAACGAGTTCTTCTCCCATCGGCATGACCATCGGGTTGTGACAAATGGTCTTGACCTTGGCGGTATCGCCGTCAATCTCAATGCGACTCGTGGAGATCATGTGCTGGAACGAGGCGAACATCGGCATCGCCTCTTTGAGATAGGCGATGGTCTCGGTGGGATTGCCAACGCTGCCGCCGTAAACCGAGTAGTCGATGATCGCATCAGCCGTGAAGACATTCGCAAGATCGTCGAAATCGCGGTGATCGACGGCGTAGCAATACCGGACGAGCAGGTCCTGGATCTCCATGCGATCGGAAATCTCTTCGATACTCAGCGTCATGATGGGCCCCCTTGTTGAACGAGAAGTGGACTTTAGAACGATTCTTCAGGTGTCCACACGAAATTTGGTGTCCGTCGCTCGGCGAACGCAGCCACCCCTTCGGACATGTCCGGGTTGGCGGCCAGAACCGGCGCCCAACGCTCGATCGTTTCGGGCGACACGCCGCCGCTCGCAGCGACCTCGTTGACCATTTCTTTCGAGATCGTTTGCGTGAGGAGCGAGCGCTCATTGGCGAGCAACGACGTGAACTCATCCAGTCGCAGCTGTGCATCGTCAGTTTCAAGAAGTTCGTCGATGAGGCCGATACGAAGTGCGCGTTCGGCATCAATCAGCTCTGCGGAGAACAACAGATGTTTCGCCGCCGACGGACCAACCAATCGAACGGCGCGTTCCAGGGCATAGGTCGGATACGCAATTCCGAGTCGAGCGGGCGTGATGCCGAACTTTGCAGTTGAGTCAGCGAAGCGAAGATCGCACGCGCCCGCAATTTGCACGCCACCGCCCACACATGAGCCGGTGATGAACGCGATTGTCGGCCGAGGGAATCCAGCCAGTGCTTCTTCGGCTTCGCGGTTTTGGGCTTGATACTCATCGCTCAATCCACCGCTGAAACCGCCAATGTCAGCACCGGCACAGAAGTGACCACCAACGCCGCGCACAACCAGCACGCGCACAGTGTGATCTTTGGTCAATGAATGACAGTGCTGGGCCAACGCTGTCCACATTTCCTGCGACATCGCGTTGCGCTTCTCGGCACGATTCAGCCAGATCGTTGCAACGGAATCGGACTTCGAGACAACGATTGGTTCATCGCCCAGTGCTTTGCTCATTCCACCCATGCTTCCCGACGTCGTTCCTCGCGATGATCCCGAGATTCAGTGAAATGAATCTAGGACACGAAATCCTCCGCTGGGTCCGGTCGAAACCGGCTGGCTAGAGTCAATCTGCTCCTGTTCACAGGACACGCGGGTGTAGTTCAGAGGCAGAACATCAGCTTCCCAAGCTGAGAACGCGGGTTCGATTCCCGTCACCCGCTCTCAC
>CANGMY010000035.1 GCA_947455015.1 Microthrixaceae bacterium
CGCTGTGCATCGAGATTGCCAAGGCGAATCTCGGAGTCGAGTCCGAGTTTGATTCGAGCAACGCCGTTGGCGATCTTGCGCGTGACGAACTCAAGACCGCGGCGCGGACTTTCGTGATTGAAAAGGATTCCGGAACTCGCGTGCATGTCGTAGCTCTCGCGGTAATTCACGGTGATCCAATGTCCGTAGAGCTTTGCGACGCCGTAAGGGCTGCGCGGGTAGAACGGTGTCGATTCGCGCTGCGGAACTTCAACAACCTTGCCGAACATTTCTGATGAGCTCGCTTGGTAGAAGCGAACGTCGTGATCGGCGAGCCGAATTGCGTCAAGGAGGCGAGTGACGCCAAGAGCAGTTGTTTCGCCCGTGAGAACTGGTTGGCCAAATGAGGTCTGTACAAACGACTGGGCAGCAAGGTTGTAGACCTCGTCGGGCTTGTGGTCGCGCATGATGTGAATCATCGAGACCTCGTCGAGGAGGTCTCCGGGGACCAATTCGAGGTCGTCTTGAAGGTGGCCGATTCGTTCGAAGTTCAGCGTGGAACTCCGACGGACCATTCCGACGACGTGGTAACCCTTGGCCAGAAGCAGTTCGGCAAGATATGAGCCGTCCTGACCAGTGATTCCTGTGATGAGTGCGCGTTTGCTCATTGTTTGATTCCGCTCGGGGAGTGGGGGCATCGCCCGTGGTCTAGAGATTCTACGGGCCGATGCGGCCTCGGGGTTGTTACGACAAAATCCGGCGTCATCGTTGATCCATTACGGCGAATCGATACTCGTCGAGGATGTCGTGAAGCGTGGTTTCGAGAGGAATCTCGGGGGTCCATCCCGTTGCTTCGATCAGTCGGGTCGGATCTCCGCGAAGTACGGGCGTTTCGACGGGCCGCTGAAGTTCAGGATCAGCTTCGAGTTGCATTGGCGAATTGGCGAGATCGACAAGGCGCTCTGCGAGATCGCCAATCGTGAGATCACGGCCGGTGCAGACGTTGTACGCCGCTCCGGGCTCTCCGCGTTCCATGAGAAGTCTGTACGCGCGCACGACATCGCGAACGTCGGTGATGTCGCGGCGAGGCGTGAGGTTCCCGACAGGTACTGAACGCAATCCGTCTCGCTCGTTGATGGCAATTCGCTCAGCGATTGCTGGAGCGACGAAGCGTGTGGTTTGCCCCGGGCCGAGGTGGTTGAAGGCGCGAACGCGGATCGTTTCAAGTTGGTGGCCGAGCCATGCCTGCAGCGCCAGTTGGTCGGCAGCGACTTTGCTCGCTGCGTAGGGAGTGACTGGTCGGAAAGGGGTCGATTCGTTGATCGGCAACTCTTCAGGAGTGACATGGCCGTAGATGTCGGCGCTACTCACGGCTAGGACGCGGGGTTTTCCGTTGTTCACGCATGCCTGAAGGAGATTGAGCGTGCCTTCGGCGTTCACACGGAAGGCATCGAGTGGAAAATCCCATGACGCGCCAACATCGCTCCATCCGCCGAGGTGGTACACGACATCGGGCTTGATGTCGGCGAGAAGGTCGGCGACGGCGATGGGATCAAGCAGGTCGGGGCCTTCGGCTCGGTCAACTCCGATGACGGTGTCGCCCTTAAGAGTCAAATGTGCGCACAGGTGACGTCCGACAAAGCCGGCCGCGCCGGTGACTAAAGCCTTCACGATGCGATCCTAGGCCCGGGCCGCGCACGCAAGTTCGAACAGTGCGACCAATTCGTCGGTCGAACGATCCCACGAAAAATGAGTCAGTCTCTCGTTGCCGGCGGCAACGAGAGATCTGGCCACTTCTTCATCATCGAGAACTTTTTCGACTGCGATCACCAAGGTCTCTACATCACCGGGTTCTGCCCATTCCGCGGCGGCTCCGAGAACTTCGGGAAGGGATCCGGTTCGCGTCGCGACCACTGGAACACCTGCCGCCATTGCTTCAAGCGGGGGGATTCCAAAGCCTTCGAGAAGTGAGGGATACACAAATGCTCGGGTACCAGCGAGCAGATTGTCGCGGTCGGAGTCGGAGAGCCAACCGGTGCGTTGAATTCGTGATCGGTTCGGCGAACTGTCGATGACTTCTTTCACTGCATCAACGCCCCAACCGTCAGGACCAGCAATGACGAGGTGGAGATTCGGTCGTTTCGGTGCGATCGCGTCGAAGGCTCGAACAAGTGAAGGAATGTCTTTGCGGGGCTCGATAGTTCCGAGCGAGAGCAGGTAGTCATCGACGCCGGCGAAGGCGCGACCGCGTTCGGCGCGTTCGGCGCGGGTGGCATCTTCGATTTGTTGCGGACCACCGAGATGAATCGCTCGTACTCGGTGTGGCTCGACGTTGAGAGTAGAAACCACATCATCGGCGACGGCTTGCGATGGAGTGTGAATCCACGCTCCGTCCAGAATTTCTCGGCGGAGCAGCGCAGGCACCTGTTGCACGTCGTTGGTGCACATTTCGGGGAAATGCACCGCTGTCAGATCGTGCACCATGACAACGCGTGCAGCGTTCTTTGCCGGTGGAACGACGTAATTCGGACCCCAGACGAGATCAATGTCGCCTGTCCACCACTCGATCGGAGGCCATGGGCCGCGTCGCCAAAGCGCCCGAAGCGGGCGGGCGACCATCGGACGTCGATGGGCATGAACTCCAGGAGGGAGCTCATCAAGCATTGGACCTGCGCCGCGACGTGAGACCGCAAACGCTGAAATATCGAGACCAGGTCGAGCCAAACGATGGAGGTATGTGCGGGTGACACCGCCGATACCCGTTCGGTGCCCGATCAGTGACGTTGCGTCGGCCGCTATGCGCACGTCAACGACGTCCGCGCTCAGCGACGAGCGAGGCAAGGGTGTTGATCGTCGTAGTCAGCGTTTGTGCCAGCTCAGTGGGGGAAGGGAGGTTGACTCCGTTGGCTTGCTCCCATTCGCGGCGCTGCACCTGCAATCGGTTGAACCCGAGAATTCCGAAGCCAAGGCCGACGCTGAGGGCCTCATGGGCCGCACGTCGGAGAGGGTCACACGCTGCATTTTCCACGGGGGTCAGCGTAGACGGGGGTCAGCGGGATCTGACAGTGGGACGACTACCCTCGGAGACCGTTGTGACTGTTCCTGATCCCCCTTCCACGCCGGCCCCCGGGCCGATTGCGGACCCGGTCCCCGCTTTTGGAGGCGGGTCGGTGCCCTCAGCGGACGCTGAATCAGAGTCGGTCTTTGACGAACTCTTCGCTGCGCTGAGTCGAAACGCGGCAGTCCCGGTCGGCTCCACTCCGCCCGAATCGAGTTTCGAGGCCTTGTTCGAGGCGGAAGAGCCGGAAGGCCCCGCTCCAGCTGTCGTCGCTGTGATGGTGGCGCACGACCCGGGCGCCTGGTTCGAAGAAACCCTCGCCAGCATTCGTGCTCAGGATTATTCCGCGCTGTCGGTACTGGTGATTGATGCTGCGAGTGCCGATGAAGATGGCCTCCGAGATCGGGTCGGTGCCGTTCTTCCCGATGCCCATCTCCGTCGACTTCCCGAAAATGCCGGCTATGCCGTTTCCGCCAACGAATCCCTTGCTGCGGTTCAGGGAGCGGCGTTCTATTTGTTCTGCCACGACGACGTTCGCCTCGAACCCGATGCCGTTCGATTGCTCGTTGAGGAGGCATTTCGTTCGAATGCCGGAATCGTTGGTCCAAAACTTGTCGAATGGAACGACGCTCGTCGCCTTCTTTCTGTAGGAATGGGTGCTGACCGGTTTGGTCATCCTGCGGCCTACGTCGAACGCGGCGATCTCGATCAAGAGCAGCACGACGCAGTTCGCGATGTCTTCTTCATTCCGGGTGCGGTCACGCTGATCCGAGCCGATCTTTTCGAGGCTCTCGGTGGTTACGACGCTGCGATTTCGTTCCACGGCGAAGATCTTGAAATTTGTTGGCGGGCTCATGTGGCCGGAGCTCGCGTCATCGTGGCTCCAGCAGCCCGCGTCGCTCATCTTGAAGCGCTCGGTATTCGTCGCCCGACTGATGATCGTCGTCGCTTGCAGGCCCGTCATCGCTTACGAGCGATGCGCGACTCCGACACACTTGCTACACGTGTGAGGGCAACACCTGAAGCCTTTGTTCTTTCGTTTATGGAAATCGTGCAGGCAGTGGTGCTGGGTCACTTCCGCCGTGCTCGAGACATTTGGTCAGCCTGGACGTGGAACTCACGGAATTCTTCGACCGCTCGATCGCGTCGCGCATCGCTCGCAGCGATTCGACGTGTCCCCGACAGCGAAGTTCACGCATTCCAATCGCGCGGCAGTTCGCGTCTTACCGGTTTCATGCGGCAGAGAATCGTTCGCTCAGAAGCCGCTGCCGGCGGTCGCGAACTCATGTCGAACCTCCGCGATGCTCGTTCGGCAACGCCCTTTGTCATTTGGGTGCTGATGATCGCGTTCCTTCTCGCTGGCGGACGTGAACTGGTTCTGCACGGCGTTCCGGCGGTCGGCGACTTTGTGCGATTGCTTCCGCCTGGACAGATGCTTGAACGCTGGTTCAGCGGTTATCAGTCGGTCGGACTCGGATCCACGGCTCCCGCTCCCACAGGTTTTGGCGCGCTCGGCGCACTCGGGTATCTGTTTCTCGGTGCCACCGGGTTATTGCGCGGCGTCTTGATCCTCGGTCTTTGGCCGTTGGGTGTCTTGGGGATGTGGCGCCTCACTCGTCCAGTTACGTCTCAGCGTTCGCGGCTTCTCGCGTCGGTTGTTTATTTGATCGTTCCGATTGCGTCGAACGCGATGGCGCAAGGTCAGTGGGGGACACTCGTTCTCTACGCGTTGCTTCCGTGGGTTGTTGCACAACTTGCACTCGCTAGCGGTCTCGCTCCGTTTGGAACTCTCGGCGACCAAGCCGGACCTGGAGTTCGTACGCGTCCCTTGGTGCATCGGATCTTGGCTGTTGGTTTGTTCGTGGCGCTCGGAGCGATCATCGATCCATCGGTGATCGTGGTTGTTGTTGGCGCTTCGATTGCGTTTGCAATCGGCGGCTGGGTTGTCGGTCAACTTGCAGGAAGTGGTCGAATCCTGCTGGTCGGACTTGGTGGTTCGGTAGTTGCGCTTGTTCTGCATCTTCCATGGAGTCTCGGATTTCTTGATGGTTGGGATGCGCTTGTTGGCGTTTCGTCCAACGGCGGGTTTCCGCTTCGCCTCGGCGATGTACTTCGATTCGGAACGGGCCCCTTTGGCACTGGCGTGTTTGGTTGGCTCCTTCTCCTCACTGCGTTGTTGCCACTCTTCATCGGCCGTCAGTGGCGACTTTCGTGGGCAGTTCGCGGATGGGTGCTCGCGTTGTTTGGATTCGGGCTTGCGTGGGGTGTCGGCCAAAACTGGATGGCGTCGTATCTGCCAGCGCCATCAATGCTTCTTGTACCGGCGGCTCTTGGAGTTGCACTCGCTGCTGGATTAGGTATGGCGGCGTTCGAAATCGATCTTCCCGACTACCACTTTGGTTGGCGCCAAATCGTTTCCCTCCTCGCCGCCGTGGCTTTTATCGGCGCACTCGGACCGGCTCTCATGTCATCGCTTTCCGGACGCTGGGACATGCCCCGCGGCGATTTCAACCAATCACTGTCGTTCCTCGGCGACGGAACCACCGACGGCTCGTACCGAGTGCTCTGGGTCGGCGATGCATCGGCCCTTCCGCTTCAAGGATGGTCACTCGACGCTCCTGCAGTGGACAATCTCGGACCCGACCGCACGCTCGCGTTTGGAACGACCGTTTCGGGCACTCCGACAATTGCCGAGCAGTGGCCGGGTTCTGATTCGGGGGCAACGAGCAATCTGGCACGAGCACTGCAAACTGCAGCAGACGGAGGCACTGCCCGTTTGGGAGCACTGCTCTCGCCGATGGCCGTGCGTTACGTCGTCGTGCCAGTCGCACCGGCACCCGATCCGTACGCTCGTTCCCGTGCCTCTGTTCCGACTGATCTGCTGTCTGTCCTCGACGCGCAACTTGATCTTGCATCGATCACGGTAAATCCGGGCGTGCGTGTGTATCGCAACTCGGCGTGGGCACCAGGTATCGCCCAATTGCCCACCGATACACAGTTGCCGAATGGGGGACCGCTCCTTACCGACCGCACTGACCTTGCGCTGCAAGGGTCGACTGCTGTTCTTACAGATTCCACAGGATTTGCGGAAAGTAAGGGTGAGTTGTCGGGAGCCGGAGAGATTTACGTCGCCTCGGCGGGAAATGGTTGGGAGCTCAAAGTCGATGGTCAATCGCTGCAGAGAACTTCCGCTTTTGGTTGGTCAAACGTCTTTACGGCGGACGAAGGCGGTGCTGCAACACTTTCGTTCCAAACGCCGGTAACGCGTGGGCTGCTCCTTGTTGGACAGGCAGCGCTCTGGATTCTCGTGGTCGTCTATCTCCTTCGCGTGCGGGTCCGTGAAGATGAACGCACCGACTTGTTGGCAGTTGAAGGTGAGGCACCCGACGAGTTAATTGACGCCGAGGTATTGGCCGAACCATTCGCTCTTGTTGATGCGGTCATGCTCACCGAATTCATCGAATCTCCGGCAACGGTTGACGCTGCTTCAACTGGTGTTGAGGGCATCGACATTGAATCTCTGATCGTTCCTGACGCCGAACCGACCAATGCCGCAGAAACAATTGCCGACTCCGTAGTCGAAGAGTCCACCGAGGGACAACGCGCAGACGCAATGACTTCCGAAGAGTCCGATGATTTCTGGAAGACGCGCCGTCGAGGGCTTCGGAGGCGTTCAAATTGAAGCGCGCGTGGCGAGTCCCAATTCTTTTACTTCTCCCCATTTTGCTCGTTGGTGCCATTTATGTGCAGAACAACAGTGCATCCACGTCTGGTCCGTCGGTTCGACTCAACGAAATGGTCCCGACGGCGTCGCCTGAAGGGGCGCTCAGTTCAACCTGGTACTGCGCTGCAGGTTCGGCAACCGGTGTAACCACTGGCGATGGAGCTGGATTCGCTGAAGCAACTGTGACGATCTCAAATGCATCAGCCGCCGATTCGACCGGTGCACTGTCAGTGTTTACCGAAAAGGGTGATGCAACGAAGAAGGCGGTCAAGGTTGGTGCCCATGGTCAAACAACGGTTCGCGTCAGCGACATCGTGAAAGCGCCGTGGGCCTCCGCTCTTGTCGAAATGTCGGGCGGAGCAATCACCGTTACGCATGAATTGCGTGGTGCCGCAGGTCGCTCAATTAGCGCTTGTGCATCAGCACCAAGTGCCCAGTGGTATTTCCCTTCAGGTACAACTCGAGCTGGCACTCGAAATCTGATGGCACTTTTCAACCCATTCCCGGGTGAAGCAACTGTTGATTTCGCGTTCGACACCGAAGAGGGCGCTCGTACACCACAGCAACTTCAGGGAATGGTGGTGCCGGGCGGACGACTCGTAGTGGTCGATGTCGGTGCACTCGTGACGCTTCGAGAACGTGTCGCTACAACAGTCACCGTTCGTATTGGGCGAGTGATCGCTGAGCAGATCCAAACATCTGATGGCCGAACGAATACTGAACAAGGACTTACAGCGGTGCTCGGTGCGACTGCGGTTGCTCCTATTTGGACATTCCCGGTAGCCACTGCAGCATCAACGACGGCCCGAGAAATTGTTTCGGTCATCAATACCGGCGAATCGGATACCGAGGTTCAGGTCGAGGTGCAACTTGATGATCCGACGACGAATGGAAGTGTCGAACCGTTTGTTGTTCAGGTTGCATCGCATCGTTCTGCTCAAATCGACCTTGGGTCCGACCCACGAATTCCGAAGACGGTCGGTCGTTGGCTGATTGTGCGCTCAACGAATGGCGCACCGATTGTTGCGGAGCGCTCAATCGGAGCGACTCGAGCAGCTGCTGTGGGCGGCTACGCGTTCACAATGGGCGTTCCAATTCTCGCGACACATTGGCTTGGCACGATCGCAACAACAACCGAAATTTCATCAACATTGGTTTCTGTCGCGAACCCGTCTGCCACTGAAACCGCCACAGTGACGATTTCGACACACTCGAAGGGTTCGAAACTTGCTCTCGCTACTGCGAAGGCAGTTCGTATCGCTCCTGGACAGCGATTGGTCCTTAGTCTGGCGTCGGCGACGACAGGTAAAGCAGATGCGTCGCTCGAAGTTGAATCGGACCAACCTGTCGTCGTTGGTCAATGGATCGCTTCGGCGACTCCGTTAGAGATCATGACAATCTCCGACTTTCCTGTTCTTGGATCTGAATCGCTTCCAGTCAACGTGTTCAGTCCTGATCAGGCAGTTGCGGCGTCCGGCGGATCTCCCTCAGACGACACCATTCCTGACGTGACCACGACAACAGTTGCGGCCTCGACGACAACTGTCGCCGGAGCATCAACGACCACAGTCGCCGGCGCAACGACAACCACCATTCGTTGACCATGGAACGGCTACTCATCGCGGTTGTCCTTGTGGCGTTGGCGGTAGTCGTCGCAGTGGTGCTCCAACGACGAAAGCCGGCACCTCCGGCTGGCGCGGAATGGAATGTTCCAGTTCAACTTGACCGGAACGATTTCGCGCGTGCCGACGCGCCGTGGCTAGTCGCAGTGTTTACATCGTCGACGTGTGACGCGTGTGCTGGTGTTTGGTCCAAGGCGATGCACCTCGACGCTGGCTCCGGGGGTCCCGTGTGTGTGCAGGAACTCGAGGCCGTGCACGAAGCCGAGATTCATCGGCGCTACGGAATCGACGCAGTACCCCTTGTGCTGATAGCGGACAGCGAGGGTGTCGTGCAGCGCCACTTCATTGGCCCAGTGACAGCAACTGACCTTTGGGCTGCGGTCGCTGAAGTACGAGAGCCGGGCTCAACCCCCGGACCCTGCGAGAACCACGACTGAATTAGTTGTCGGTTGCGTCGGCGTCGGCTTCGGCGGGGGCTGCGTCGTCAATGCCACTCGGTGACAACGGAACTGATGTTCCGTTATGCGGATTGGCTGACGTTGATCCGGCGCGGGCCAACTCGAGAAGACGAGAGACCTCAGTGCCATCGATGGTCTCGTGTTCGAGCAGCGCACGGGCGACGAGGTCGAGACCATTGCGGTTCTCGGTGAGCACCTCGCGGCAACTTTCCTGCGCTTGCCGCAAGATGCGTTCGACTTCTTCGTCGATCACACGAGCGGTGTCGTCGGAGTAGTCGCGAGTGTGCATGAGGTCTTCGCCAAGGAAAACCTGACCCTGTGAGCCCCATGCCATGGGGCCGACGCGAGTGCTCATTCCCCATTCGCGAACCATCTTGCGGGCGAGCTCAGTTGCGCCAACGAGATCGTTGTTTGCTCCGGTTGACGCCACATTGAAGACGAGTTCTTCGGCCATGCGGCCGCCCATGCGAACGATGAGCATGTCTTGGATGTAGTCCTGTCGGTAGATGTGGCGTTCCTCGATGGGTAGCTGCATCGTGACGCCAAGGGCCATTCCGGAAGGAATGATCGTGACCTTGTGCAATGGGTCAGCCGTGGGAAGCACTGCCGCACAGACCGCATGTCCGGCTTCGTGGTAGGCGATGGCTTCTTTCTCAAGATCGGAAAGCGCCATGGAGTCGCGCCGTTGCCCCATGAGAATGCGATCGCGAGCTTCTTCAAAGTTGCGTCGATGAATTTCGGTGGCGCCTTCACGAACGGCGAAGAGCGCAGCTTCATTGACAAGGTTCGCCAGATCGGCACCGCTCATTCCGGGGGTACCGCGAGCAACAAGGTCAAGATCGACATCGGCATCCACTCGCTTGTGGCGAATATGGACATCGAGGATTTGGCGACGGTCTTCGAGTTCTGGCAGGGGCACCACAACCTGGCGGTCGAAGCGGCCTGGGCGGAGAAGCGCAGGATCGAGGATGTCGGGTCGGTTCGTGGCCGCCATCATGACGATGCCAGTGGTGACCTCGAAGCCGTCCATCTCGGAGAGCATTTGGTTCAGTGTTTGTTCGCGCTCATCGTGACCACCGCCGAGGCCAGCACCGCGTTTGCGGCCGATGGAATCGATTTCATCGATGAAGATGATGGCGCGACCCATTTTGCGGGCACTGTTGAAAAGGTCGCGAACACGGCTGGCACCGACACCGACAAACATTTCCATGAAGTCCGAACCGGTGACTGACAGGAATGGCACGCCGGCTTCGCCAGCAACAGCGCGGGCAATAAGTGTCTTGCCCGTTCCGGGTGGACCGACGAGAAGGATGCCTTTTGGTATGCGCGCACCAATTTCCGCGAAGCGTTCTGGATGCTTCAGGAAGTCGATGACTTCGGTGACGTCCTGCTTGACGCCTTCGTACCCGGCGACATCGGCAAACGTGGTGGCGGGTCGTTCCGATGAGTACGTCTTGGCCTTGCTCTTTCCGATGGACATGATGCCGCCCATCTGTCCCGAAGCACGGCGCTGCATCCACATGAAGAAACCGATGAGCAGGAGCACAGGCAGGAGGAGCGGAATCAGAGTGCTCCAGATGCTTTCGGTCGGCGACGAGTACTTGACGCCCTTCTCGGTGAAGAGTGCTTGGTCGGCATCAGTGGGCTTGATTGGGCCTGTGGTTGAAAAATTTGAACCGTCGTTGAGCGTTCCCGAAATATGGCCGTTGGCATTGTCGAACGTGGCGTTCTTCACGTTGTTGCCCGTGAGGTCGTTGATGAATTCGCCATAGGTGATTTGGTTGCTCGGCGTTGACGAGGCGATGAACTGCAAACCAATGGCGCCAACGACGACGGCAAGGAGAACGAGAATGGTCCAGCGGGGCCACCCACCATCTCCACCGAATCGACCGCTATTGCGACCTTCGCCGGGAC
>CANGMY010000036.1 GCA_947455015.1 Microthrixaceae bacterium
ACCTGTGCAACTTCATCGGCGAATCCAGCACGAATGAAGTTGTCGGCGTAGGCGTCGACCACGATGTAGGAGAACAAATCTTTACGGGCGAGGTCGCGATGCGGCTCGGGATCGGTAACGCCAACGTGCACATAGCCGTACACCGTTGCGTCGCCGCCAGCGCGCACTTGTTCAACCGACCATGCGACATGTGAAGCGGGGAGGTAGTTGAGCAGCACGCCGTCGGCGAGTTCGCCGGCAAGTTTGAGCATGCGTGGATTGAGTGCCGCAAGGATGATCTTTGGACGTTTCTCGCCAAGACGCACGCCGAGGCGGAAACCCTTCACGGTGTGGAAGTCGCCAGCGAAGTCGACCTTTTCGCCGCTGAGGCACATGCGTAAAAGCGTGAGCTCTTCGCGCATGCGGGCCAGCGGGCGATCGCCGTACTCCGCGCCATGCCATCGGCTGACCACAGTGGGAGAGGAAACGCCGATGCCGAGAAGGATGTCGCGTTCGGGATGCAGGGCCTGGAGAGTGGCCGCACCCATTGCGGTGACGCCGGGGGTGCGGAGCTGGGTTGCAAGCACGCCTGTGCCGAGGCTGAGTGTGGGTTGAGCGGCACCGACAGCAGCCAAGGTGGAGAAGGCTTCGAGGCCTGTGGTCTCGGCCACCCAGAAGGAGGAATAGCCCGCATCGACGGACCAATCGGCAGCCGTGAACCCGGCCGTAGGCCCGAGTCCGGCGAAGCTTGCGAAGGTGAGTCCCAGTGGGTGGGATGGAGCAGCGCTCATGGCCGATGACGCTAGTGCGGGCCGATGACAGTGCCGAACGAGTGACCTCTGTCAACAAGCGTGAAGTCCTTCGCGTAAATCTTTGAATATGACCCACGCGTTGCACGCAATGGCCTCTACCATGCGTTAGTAACCGCAGTGGCAAGTGAACTACCGCAACCTTCGGAACCCTCCGAGGGAAGTGACTCTCAAGCGCCGGCTACGACAGGAGAAACACATGACTGAAACCCGAGAGATGGACGCACTCACCGAGGCACTTTCGATCATCGATCGTGCACTGGGCGAAATGCTTCATCGCGAGTTGGTCAGCACCAACGAGGTCGCCGATCTCCTGCTCGACATCCGTTCACTGGTTGCCTCCGAGGCCGCTGTTCTCGTTCAGAGCTGAGTCCCACCGAGCTCGGAGCTCGGGCGACTCGCCACAAACTTGCTCTGCAGAGTTGTTTCACGATGCGCGGCCTTTGGGGTCGCGCATCGTCGCGTCTGGACGCACCCGAACCGCTGGAAGGGCCAGCTCTCTGAGTATCAGCGATCGAGGCTGGTGTGCTTGAACTCGTTGAGCGACGGCCATCCGGCCAGCATCTCGACAATTCGTTCAACTGAACGCCGGGCATCGGCAGCATCGATGGGAAGTTCCATGAGGCGAACAAAGGCTGCGTGCTCTTCGGTCATGAAGGTGGGGACTCCCCACACATCAAGATCGCTGGCGGCAGCAGTGTGCTCGTCACGAATGGTGGCAAGCGGTGCGCCTGTAGCGACCTCGGCGAAGACTGGGTCAGGATCGAAACCGTTGGCGGTGAAGATCGAACGGAGGACTGTTTCCTCGCGTAACTGAGCACCTTCTGCATGGCGCGCTTCGAAGAGCGCTCGGTGAAGGATTGGGAAACGTTCTGGGTCCGAATCGCGTACGACGACTGCGGCCTGGAGCGCGAGGAGTCCGGTGTCGTCTTCAGGGTGCTCCCAGATCGGCGCTTGGCCGTCTTCGATATGCACCTGTCCCAGCGAGAATGGAACGAAACGAACGTTCCAGTCGGCGCCATCGAGAATGCCCTCGACGATGTGAGCGTGAACGATGCGAGCGAAGGGGCAGCGATAGTCCCAGGTGATGGCGAACTGAAGAGTCATGGTGGTGAACCGTTTCGTTTGCGGAAGTAGTGCGGAGAGTGGTTGTACTTAGCGACGACGGCGGTACAGCGGGAAGACGGCTCGAGCAATGGCGCCAAGGCCGAGGCCGACTGCGAGTCCGCCGGCCACGTCGGAAGCATGATGGATCCGAACGTGGATGCGACTCACAGCAACGAGTCCGCCCAAGCTGAAGAGCGCAACCTTCGTCGGTGTCGACGACTTCTGAGCCAGCAAGACGCCTGCAACCATTGCGGTGCTCGAGTGTCCGCTGGGGAAACTTGTGGAAAGCGGAATGCGTAGGCGGTGGGGGCGGGCCTCTTGGATGACAGGTCGTTCACGCTTGAACTGCGTCTTGACGATGCCATTGATGATGACGGACTCTGCCGCGAGTACCGCCGTGAGGCGCCACGCTGCGCGTGCATCTTCTTCGGACTTGAGGCCGCGCAGGAAGGCCAGAAGCACCCAGATCAGTCCGAAGTCGCCGAGTTCAGTCAGCGCGTAAATGATTCGGTCGGTGGGTTCGGTGCCGCGGAAGCGGTCGAAGAACTGATCGACCATGTGGTCGAAGCGATCGACGGCACTGCGTTCGTGTGGAGGCTCGTGGTCGTGATGGGGGAGGGGGAGATCCGGGTGATCGGCCGCCAACTTCTCGACGGCAGCGTCGATGAAGTTTTCCGGCGGCAGCGATTCGGTCTCTTCAGGGCTTGTCACGGGTGACAATGCTAGGGGAGGGGGGAACCCTCTCGTTCAGGCCTGACTGAAACCGTTCGGGCGAACGGGTCGTTCCACGCCCTCAAAGGCTTTTCGGGCGTCATCGGGGTTGCCCCCGAATTCGGGACACCACTGCTGATAGGAGCACCACGAACAAAGTTTCGACTTCTTTGGTCGGAAGTCGTTGCGCTCGCACGCCGTCTCGATGGCAGACCAAATTGAGGTGACTTTGCGTTCGATCTGGCGGGTTGATTGTTCGGTTGGTGTGGTTTCAACGATGGTGGGAGTGCCGCCGAGGTAGATCAGCTGCACCTTGCTGGGTCGTTCTCCGTAGATCTGTTCACACAAGTAGGCGTAGATGTGAACGCCAGTGAGACGCGACTGTTGGTAGCCCTCGGCTGGGGCTTTGCCCGTTTTGTAATCGCTGACAACAAGTTGACCGTTTGCATCGCGTTCGAGTCGGTCGATGATGCCGCGCAACGTGACGCTAGAACCGCTCTTGACTTGGAGTTGATGTTCGACATGAAGTTCAAGACCGATGGGTTCGATGCTCGTGGGGTCTTCGATGTCGAAGTACTTGTGCACGAGAACATCGGCGTCTCGAAAAAAGACCGCCTGCTCGTCGGCGTTCAGCGCGAGTTCCGCCCATTCGGGATCGGTGTCGAGTTCGGATGATGCGTCGGCAAGGCAGGACACTGCAGCATCGATGGTTCGATCTGCGGGGTCGAGGGCCAAGAGACGCTCGAGCGCTGCGTGAACGAGTGTGCCCTTGACCGTGGCAACGGTTGGGGGCTGAGGGATCTTGTCGATTGCAGAGAATCGAAAAGACAACGCGCAATCGGTAAAGGTCGAGACCTTTGACGGCGAAAGTGACGTGGGGAGATCCAGGGACATGTTCGGCAGGCTACGCAGCGCCAGCGACAGCCGCCGCGATGGCGGTCAGTCCACCGTTGAAAAAGCGTCGAGAATTGACGATGCGATGGTTGCGGGGTCCTCAAGTGGCCCGAAGTGAGCCAAGTCGGGGAACGAGGCGATGGAGCCTCGAGGCAATGCCTCGGCGATCGATCGGGCAAACACCGCCGGAACAGTGTCTTCAACGCCCATTGCGATGGTCACGGGACAGGACACGTCACCAAGTGCGGCGAAAGCATGATGCGACATGCCGTGGGCATAGACCTCGGCTTCGTTCTTGGGCAGACACTTCAATGAAACGGTGCCGTCAGCGTTTTGCGTAAAGCCGTAGTCAACGTACACACGCAGAACCTCGGGATGCAGCGTGTTGAACGGTGGCTTCGATGCGTAATTCGAATATGCCGCATCGAATGAGTCGAACGTGTCTCGACGTCGACGGGCGCCATTTGAGAGGGGATTGTCAGCGTTATAGCCGGTCACGAAATCGGTTGGAACGACGACCGGCTCAAAGAGATACAGCGAGCGGAACGTTCCCGGACGAGCTTGTTCGGCGAGTAAAAGTGACGCAGCGCCTTTGGAGTGTCCGACTCCAAAAGGTTTTTCAAGACCGAGGGCGTCGATGACTGACAGCACGTCATCGGCGAATCCGTACCACTCCAATGGTCGGTCGTTCGGTGCGTCGGAGTCTCCGTGCGCGCGCATATCGATCGACCAACAATGGAAATCGGTGAGATGTGCAGCGAGTGGTTCCCAAACCCTGCCGTGGAAACCAGTTGCGTGCGCAAGGAGAAGCGGGGGTCCCTCGCCGCCAAGATCGTGGACCTTGATTTCGACGCCGTTCGTGGAGGGAATTCGCATGGCTCCATCCTGCCTCTACGGTGTGGTTCGTGGCGCCAGATTCCTTCGATTTCTCTGCACGTGATGACGAACCGTGGACTGGTGATGAAAACGTTGGTCCCCGTGAGGCGGAAGTGCTTGCGGTAAACCGAGCGTTTTACGACGCATTCGAAGCGTCAGACCTCAACGCAATGTCTGACCTGTGGGTGCACGACGATCGTTCTCTCTGCGTCCACCCGGGTTGGACGGCATTGCGTGGGTGGGCATCGATCGCTTCGAGTTGGGCGGCAATGTTTGACGGCCCACAGCACATTCAATTCATCGTGACCGATGAACATGTTGCGGTGAACGGTGATGTTGCGTGGGTGTCGTGCGACGAAAACCTCTTAACCATCGGAGCGAGTGCGACAGTAAACGCGCTCAATGTCTTCGAGCGATCACTCGACGGCCAATGGCGGATGGTGGCGCATCACGGCGCGCCGGTGATGATCGCGTCGGACGAAGAGTTCGACGAAGATCTCGACAACTAGAAGGACGAAGACCTCAGCTGTTGCTCTTGAGCGTGTGGAGGATCTTCGAAAGTTCGCCGGTGTTGTCCTCGGGAACGATGTAGCCCTCTTCGTTGCGGATGGTGTCCCAGTTCGCGGCGATGTCTTCGGCGGTGAGGTTCGGGTTGTAATAGCCCGGGGTGAGACCGACAAAGAATCGGGAGATGACGCCACCGGCAGCGGAGTAGACCTCGCCGCTCACGTCGCAGGCTGCCGACGAGAGGTAGGCAACCAATGGACTAACGAGAGCTGGGTCCATTGCGTCCATGAGACCGTCGAACAAACCTTCGGTCATACGGGTTGCGGCGACCGGGGCAACTGCGTTGGCCTTCACGTTGAACTTGCGACCTTCGATAGCGAGAACGCGGGTGAAGCCAACAAGGCCCATCTTCGCGGCGCCGTAATTCGCCTGACCGAAGTTGCCGAGAACTCCTGAGTTCGAAGAAGTGGACACGATGCGGCCGTATCCCTTTTCGCGCATGATTTGGTACGCAGGCTGCGTGACATAGAACGCGCCAAGAAGGTGTACCTGAATCACGGACTCGATCATCTGCTGATCAAGATTGTGGAAGGACTTGTCGCGGAGGATGCCCGCGTTGTTCACGACGATGTCGACAGTGCCGAACGCGTCGACTGCAGTCTGAACGATTGCCTTACCGCCATCGGGGGTTGCCACAGAGTTGCCGTCGGCAACGGCTTCGCCGCCGAGGTCGAGAATTTCCTGCACGACTGACTGTGCTGGGCCGACATCGCCACCGTCGCCGCTGACCGAGCCGCCGAGATCGTTCACGACAATGCGGGCACCGCGTCGAGCCAGCTCAAGAGCATGCTGGCGGCCGAGGCCACCGCCGGCGCCGGTGATGATCGCTACCTGGCCGTCGAAACCGATGTCAGTCATTGGGTCCATCCTCTCCGCGGCATGTGCGCGGACTGTGTTGTTCGAACCGCAGGAGCGTACTCAGGGCGACCACATGGGGACCGCATTGGGTGGGGGATGGTCGTTGGAGGGCGGGTCGGGCCCGGCAGTCGTCGCTGGGGTCAGCAGTTCGGTAGCGTGGCCTGCATGGCCCCGAAGATCAGCACCGAAAAGATGTTCCGTCGTCGTCAGAAGATCGTCGCTGCAGTGGACCTGCCCGGCGTTCCGGCGGGCACGTTTGGCAAGGTGTGGTTTGTTTCGGGCGTTACCTGGATCCGCTACCACGTCGCATTCGACAACGGTAAGGAAATTGCCAATGTCGATGGCGCCGAGATCACTGATCGCAAGTCTTGGCTGGCGGAGCAGGCCAAGCTCGACCAAGAAGCACTCGAGACTGCGCGCGCTGAAGCTCGCGAGAAGGCCCGTGCCGAAGCGCTGGCCAATCTGGCAACGGGTCCCGCTTCGCACTGATCACATTCCGTTGCCTTATCGGCGGCACTGAAGGGACATCTCCATGAAGTTCGGTATGCAGATTGACTACGCGGGCGGTTTCGCTGAGTCCGCAGCAAAAGTTGCCGAGTACGAAAAGGCCGGTCTGGATATCGCGTGGGTCGCCGAGGCCTATGGCTTCGATGCTCCGACATTCATGGGCTACCTCGCCGCTAAGACCGAATCGATCACTATCGGTGCCGGCATCCTTCCGATTTATACGCGCACGCCCACACTCATGGCGATGACGGCGGCCAGCATGGACACTTTGACCGACGGTCGATTCATTCTCGGTCTCGGTGCGTCCGGCCCGCAGGTCATCGAAGGATTCCATGGCGTGAAGTACGACGCGCCGCTCGGTCGCACGCGCGAAATTATCGACATCTGTCGACTTGTGTGGAAGCGAGAGCGGGTCACCTACGACGGCAAGTACTACAAGTTGCCGCTTCCTGCCGATCAGGGAACTGGTCTTGGCAAACCGCTCAAGATGATTGCCAAGCCGATTCGTGAAGACATTCCCGTTTGGATTGCATCGCTCGGCCCGAAGAACGTTGAGATGACCGCCGAAATCGCAGACGGTTGGCTGCCGATCTTCTATATGCCCGAACGCGCGCAAGATGTTTGGGGCGCAGACCTTGCCGCCGGAGCAGCAAAGCGCGATCCAAAACTCGGTCCGCTCGAGATTTCGGCTGGTGGACTTGTTGCGATTGGCGACGACATGTCTGAAGTCGCAGAAATGGCGCGCCCGATGGTGGCGCTCTATGTCGGCGGGATGGGTGCCAAGGGTCGCAACTTCTATAACGACCTCATGTGCCGATACGGCTACGAAGAAGAAGCCACGAAGATCCAAGATCTCTATCTCGAGGGCAAGAAGGACGAAGCAGCCGCGCTTGTTCCTTCCGAATTCCTGAAACTCACCAACTTGTGTGGCCCTGAAGGTTTCGTGCGCGAGCGCATCGAGGCCTACGCCGCTGCTGGTGTGAGTGTGCTCAACATCATTCCGGTGGGTGGAAACCCCACTGCAACGATTGAAAAGCTCAAGACCTGGGTGTCGTAATCGCTAGCGCAATGCGCTCATGCGATCGATGACAGCTTCGGCTTCGGCCACAATTGAACGAACAAGTTCGCCCGCAGGCACAAGTTCATTGATCGCGCCGACACCCTGACCAGCGGGCCAGAACTCTCGTGACGGATCAACTTCGGTATCGGGTCCGGCGCCGAGATGGTTCGCGCCATCGTTGATGGAACGGATGAACTGCGCGGGGAACGGCTCGATCTCGTTCGTATGTTCTTCCCAGTACTGGGTGTAGTCGTTGCGCGCGACTCGACAAGTCTTTCCGGTGAATCCCTTGGACACCACGGTGTCGTCCTCGGCCATCGAAAGAAGTTTTTCTTTGTAGCCAGGAGTTCCCCATGCTTCGGGTGTCGCGATGAAACGCGTTCCCATCCAGACGCCCTCAGCGCCGAGACTGAGAGCTGCAGCAAGTCCACGTCCGTCGAATAATCCTCCGGCAGCGACGACGGGAACTTTGTTCTCAACGACATCAACGATCTGTGGAACGAGGGCCATGGTTGCAACCGTGCCCGTATGTCCGCCAGCCTCAGTTCCTTGAGCGATGACGAGATCGCATCCGGCAGCGACTGCGGCGACTGCATGTCGAACTTTTCCGCACATACTTGCGACGAGCACGTTGTTGTCATGACAGAGATTCACAACGTCGCGCGGAACTCCGAGGCCAGCAACAAAGACGCGGCCCCCGTTGTCGATGATGGCTTGAACCTGCGCCGGCATGTCTCCGGGCGCCGCAGTAAGAAGGTCGACACCGAATGGTTTGTCGGTTGCGGAGCGAACCTGCTGCATCTGCTCAACCATGCGGGCGAGGTTCATAGTTGATGCCCCCATACATCCGAAGCCGCCCGCTTCACTCACTGCGGCGACGAGTTCGTAATAACTGACGCCCCCCATGCCGGCGAGCATCACCGGATGTTCGATTTCGAGAAGGTCAGTCAGTCGAGTGCGCATGGGTGCCACGGTACGCCCCCGGGCCAGTGAGCATGCCCCGATGCCAGCGACGCGGTGTCAGCAACAGCGCACGTGGGTAATCCTCGAACAGCCATCGGCCGAAATTGCGGCGAGTCCAGCCGCTGATTCCGGCGATGCGAACAGCGCCGCGGGCGCCGAGAGGCCGGCGAAGGATGGTCATGAGGCGCTCAGCGAAGCGGTGGTCCACGGAGAGTTCGGTTTCGACCGAGTGGGCGTAGGCCTTGGCGCACCCGCTGGTGTTCGTGGGATTGGCGATGATTGCTTCGGCAGCCCATCGGCCGGTGAGAAGTGCCTGGCCGATGCCCTCACCGGTCATTGGGTCGGTTGCTGCCGCGGCGTCGCCGACAAAGAGTGTGCGCTCGCACGTAAGAGCGATGCGATCGACTCGTGCGGGGATGGGCCAGGCCCGGTGTGGACTTTCCGGCTCGGCATCGGGACCGAGGAACTCACGCACATGCGGTCGGGTGAGAAGTTCACGCCATAGGGGACCCATGTCGCTGACTTTGTACGAACTGTCGTCCCGCAGAATTCCAAAGCCGATATTGGCGGTGCCATCGGCAAGCGGAAATGACCACGCGTAACCGGGAAGCAGGTCGGGCTCAAACCAAACGATGAGTTCACTCGCAGCTCGCGGTGAAACGTTTTTGAAGTACTGGCGGAACGCGTGCCATTCGCCGCGGTATCCCGGCTGCGCGATTCCGAGGGCCTTGCGCGTCGGGGACCACATTCCATCGGCGGCAACGACATATGAGGCGTGGATCGTTTCGCTTGTATCGGTGACGACAACCGCATGGGATTCGGTTTGCGTCATCGAACGAAGGGCAACGTTCTCGCAAATCTCGATTCCCTCAGAGCGAGCGAGCTGGACGAGCGCCATGTCGAGGTCTTGTCGGCGGCTCGCTGCGGCGTACGTGCCACAATTTCGCGGCAACGGAAAGACCACTTCCCGACCGCTAGGTGATCGCACGACAACATCATCGACGGCGACCCATGAAGGCACAGTTTTCGGATCGAGACCGAGCGCATCAAGCTCACGAAGCGCCGAAGTGGTGAGGCCGTCTCCGCAAATCTTGTCCCGCGGAAACGTTGCTTTGTCAATCACAAGAACGCTGCGACCAGCACGAGCGAGGGTGAGCGCAGCAGCGCAACCGGATGGTCCGGCACCAACGACGAGAACATCAACGGAACGAATGTTCGCGGGCGCTGTGTCGGGGGGAGAAAGGTCGGGCGCCATCGCCCGCAGGCTAGATGCTCTCCGGTTGTGGCCCGAAGCCGGGGCGGACTTCACCTGGATCAAGCGGCCTCATCATGAGATCAAGCGCGAGCCAGATGGTTTTTGAGAAGGGAAAGAACACGAGTGGGAGGACTCCGGCTGTGGCGATGGCGGCGATGATGATTGCCACGATCGGGGGAGTGGGCCAGAACGCAAGGAAGCCAACGAGCAGGACAATAAGTAGCGCTCCGAAACTGACGATCGTGTTGATGCCGAGATCGCCCGTCCAGTGGCCTTCAATTCGTTCGAACTTGAGATCGCATTTCGGGCACCGTTGAAGCATGGTGAACCACCGGCGAAAGAGATGACCTTGTCCGCAGACGGGGCAATGTTTCATGCAGCCGCGCAGGAAAGTCCGCGTATTTGGTGACACGTTTAGAACCACATGTCGGGGTCGATGTGCGTGATGTCGAGCGGCTCGGCAGGAAGTTCTCCGGCAACAAGGTCGGGGAGAAACTCACGCAGTCGTCGCGGGAGGACTTGAACGTCGGAGCTCAAGAGTTCGTCGAGGCCCCACCAGTGATGGCCGCCGAACGCCATCGCTTCGAAGGCTTCAAGTCCGCCGGGTTTGCGCGTGGACAGATCGATTCGGTCGGTCCATGCGACGTGAACGTGTTCGTGTTGGTCGAACTTCCAGCCGGCGAACGTGAACTTCGAGTGCTGTGTCCAGACACAAGGGCCTATCTCTGCTTCGACGATGCCAGTCTCTTCGTAGAGCTCACGACGGGCGGCTTCAGCGCTTGTTTCGCCTTGTTCGATGCCGCCGCCAGGAATCTCCCACCACTGGCCCTTCGAGGCGTCGGCAGGATCGCG
>CANGMY010000037.1 GCA_947455015.1 Microthrixaceae bacterium
CCCGCAATGTCTTGCGGAATGAAGCAGATGCTTCTCCGATTTCCTTGAGAAGGAAATGCGGTGAGTCGCCACGATCGATGTCGCGAGTAGTGATCTGCGCATCGGCAAGATCTTCAATTGTGACGGCAATGGGTGTGCCGTCGTAGGCCCAGCGTTCGATTCCTTCACGATCGCCCGCCTTTGCGCCAACCAATCGAACAACCTGGCCACTACTCGCGGGGTTCGTGGGGTCGACGGGAATGTCGCCATCAAGTCGAAGGTACGAGGACGTCTCTTCAACGACGCCGTAAGGCTCGCTCGCAACGATGAAGGAATCTTCAGCGAGACCGATGTAAAGCGCTTGCCCGCTTCCGCGCAACGCAAGCAACAGTGAATCAGCCGCATCGGCAGCACTTGCCGCAATCGCGACAGAACCTTCGAGTTCGTTCACCGTTGAACGGAATGCATCAAGAACACCAGTGCCATCCGCCATTGCTCGCGAGGTGAGCGTCGGGATGACCTTCGCGTCGGTAGTGATCTCGTCAGCAATGTGCAACGACTGAGCCGCTTTGAGATCGGCGAAGTTGTCGACATCGCCGTTGAGCACGGCAGTGACATAGGCACCGCCGACCTCATCGGTTTCTTCAGAATTCAGCGGATGTGCATTGGGCTGGCTGATGATTCCAACGCTGGCCCAACGGGTATGACCCAGCACAACAGCTTCAACCTCGGATGAACCAAGTGCGTGGCGGAGCAATGGATCAGAAACGATCGCAGCGCGAAGCGCGCGCGTGTTGTCGCCGAGTTCGCCAATCTCTGCCGCCGCTTTGTACACAAAGCTCAGATGACCTTCGGGTGTACGCACCGCCATCGACCCGAACAATGGATCGGCGGCGCGATCGGCAACGACAGCACTCAGAGCGGGCGAGGAAAGGTCGAGACCATGGTTGCGCACAAGAAGGTGAAGTCCAGCGCTGTCGCGTCCACGAACTTCGAGACGATCAAGTGCAGAAAGTGCCTGATGAATTGAAAGCGCTACTGCGACTGCAGCGGGACTGAACGCTTCACCAACTTGTCCAACACCATCGAGCAGACCAGCGACGCCCTCAGCAGCACGAAGTCGGTCGCGCTGAACGGCCCACACCGCATCCTTCAAAGAAACAACCGCAGCGTTCAGACGCTCGAGTTCTCGGCCCGCGAGAGCACGTGCGCCGTGAGCATCGGAATCAAGGTGACGCTCAAGTTCTTCAATCTGGCGGGCGAGCCCATCGATGAGATTGGTCGTAGCAATGCGAAGCCCTGGCACTTCAAGCAGTGCTCGGACTCCGGCCACACCGCGCAAAAGGCGATCGGCGTCGGCCACCGCAGTCGCCGCATCGGCAACTGGGCCGATAGCGACGGTCTTCGAGGCGATGACCCCGGCCAACAGTTGTGCTGCCGCCTCGAGGCGGTCACAGACTTCCGCCGAGCCAGGAGGCTGGCGGAGCGACGGTCGACGAACGACGGCGATAATTCCGCACATGAGGGAGCCAGCCTAGGCCGAGCAGGCCTGGATCACGGCTGCAGCAAGGTTGTCGGCTGCGGCTTCGGCCTGCGGCAAGGTCGGCGCTTCCACCATGACCCGCACGAGGGGTTCGGTACCGCTGAGCCGGATGAGTACCCGGCCCCGAGCACCCAGTGACTGCTCGACTTCAGCGATCTCACGAGCAATGGCGTCGGCAATGTCGTCACGACGATGTTCGAGACGAATATTGCGAAGAACCTGCGGGAGTCGCTCCATCACCCCATCAGCCAATACCGATAGCGGGGTTTGCGAACGACCAACAAGATCGACAAGTTGCACACCCGAAAGCACACCGTCACCTGTGGTCGCTCGATCAGCAAAGACGATATGTCCGGACTGTTCGCCACCAAGTGAACTCGATGTCCGAGCAAGTGCTTCGAGAACATGGCGATCGCCAACTGGTGTCTCGACAACTTCGATGCCCTGAGCGTCCATTGCTAAGCGGAATCCAAGATTCGACATCACAGTGACGACGACGCGGTCGCCTGCGAGTTCACCGCGTTCGCGAAGATCGCGCGCGAACAATGCAATCAATTGGTCACCGTCAACGAGTTCTCCGCGCTCATCGACTGCAAGAAGCCGATCAGCATCACCATCAAACGCGAGTCCAAGCACAGCGCCGTTCTCGACAACAGCGCGCTGGAGATCTTCCGGATGTGTTGACCCACATGCATCGTTGATGTTGCGACCATCAGGTTGAGCGTGCAGCACGTCGACTTCGAGCCCAAGTCCGCGGAAGATTCCTGGAGCAACGGATGACGCAGCACCATTCGCGCAGTCGATCACGATGCGCATCGGTGCAATAGAAGAAACGGAAGACGACACTGCGTCACACCATTCGCCGACAACTTCGGTGTCGGTACCGATGTCTGCGATCGCTGGCGAATCGATACCTGTCGCAACAATCGCGTCGAGCGCGCTTTCGAGAGCGTCTTCAAGTTCGTCGGACAACTTGCGACCGCCCGCAGCAAAGAACTTGATGCCGTTATCGGTCCATGGGTTATGCGATGCGGAAATCACCGCTCCAGGAACACCACGTTGCGCGCATACCCAAGCCACTGCAGGAGTCGGAACAACTCCCATGCTCAGTGGTTGCGCCCCAACTTGGGCGAGGCCTGTTACAAGCGCGCGCTCAATTCGATCACCCGATTCACGAGTATCACGACCAATAACAAACGACGAACTGCCCAATACCTGAGCAGCAGCTTGACCTAACGCGATGACAAGCGCGTCTGAGAACTCCGATGCAGGCCCGCGAACGCCGTCGGTTCCGAATCGGAGAGTCATGGTCTAGGCACAAACGAACGCGCCCCGAAAGGCGTGCACGAATGGATTAGCGCTTCGAGTACTGCGGAGCCTTACGAGCCTTCTTGAGGCCGTACTTCTTCGATTCCTTCTTACGATCATCGCGAGTAAGGAATCCGGCCTTCTTGAGCTCGCCACGCAGTTCGGGATCGAGTTCGATAAGTGCACGAGCAATGCCGTGACGAAGAGCGCCGGCCTGGCCGGACACGCCACCACCGTCGATGTTGCAAACGACGTCGTAGACCTCGTCGGTGCTCGTAAGACGAAGTGGTTCGGTGAGGATCATGCGATGCGTTTCAGACGGGAAGTACTCCGCGACTGGACGCTTGTTGACGGTGATGGTGCCTGAGCCGGGGCGAAGCATGACGCGTGCAACGGCACGCTTACGACGACCGGTTGACTGAACGAGGGGGTTCGACATTGTCTGTTCCTTGCCGCTCAGCGAGCCTTGGCGTGGGCGAATTCGATGGTCTGCGGATCCTGTGCGGCGTGGTTGTGCACCGGACCGGCATAGACCTTGAGCTTCTTGATCATCTGACGACCAAGACGGTTCTTCGGGATCATGCCGCGAACAGCGCGACGCACTGCTTCGTCGGGCTTCTCCGCGATCAACTGACCGTAGGACTTTGTGCGCAGACCACCCGGGTATCCAGAGTGACGATGTACGAAGAGCTTGTCGCCCTTGTTTGACGTAAGCACAACCTTGTCGGCGTTAATCACGATGACGTGATCGCCCGTGTCGATGTGCGGGGTGTACGTCGGCTTGTGCTTGCCACGAAGAATCGTTGCAACCTCGGTGGCGAGACGACCGAGGACCATGCCTTCGGCGTCGACGACGTACCACTGGCGCTGAATTTCACTGACCTTGGGGGTGTAGGTGCGCATGGCGCAGCCCTTCTGCTTGGGTCCACCCGAAGGTGGCTGTCGAACAAAGTCCGGTGTCTGCAGGGAAACTGCGCACCGGAGCGGAGGAGAGAGCCTACGGGTAGGCCCCGAACCAAGGCAACTCTGCTGGATTAGTACCCAACTTCCCAGAGACAGAGGCCCTGAGGAGGGGCGACTCCCCCAGCGACGGACCGGTCTTCGGCCCGGATGATTCCGGCCATTTCGCCGGGCCGTCGGAGTCCTCGACCCATCTCGATCAGGGTGCCCACGATGGATCGGACCATTTGATGACAGTAGGACGAGGCCCGGATATCGAATCGGAGGATGCCGTCGTCGAGTTCGTGCCAGGACGCATCGTGGACCCTCCGCATGAGTGAGGGCTCAAAGCCAGTGACCGGGTTGGGCTTGGGCCGACGACAAAAGCTCGAGAAGTTGTGGAGCCCATAGAGGGCGTCGCACCCAAGATGCAGTGCCCGAATGTCGAGTTCCTGAGGCACCCACCACGTGGTGGCCGCAAGGAACGGATCGGGAATCGGACGATTCACGATTGTGTAGCGATACGAACGCCACAGCGCAGAGAACCGAGCATCGAAGTCGCCAGCAGCGAGTTGCGCGTCGCGCACAACGATCGCCGGAACGCATTGCTGATTAATTGAACGAGCAAGTCGCGCCGGTGAACCCTTCCCCGATGCAACGAGGTCGGTGTCAACGTCGAAGGAGATGACCTGACCCCATCCGTGCACACCAGCATCAGTGCGACCAGCGATCGACAACACAACAGGATGATCAACACAGCGTTCAATTTCTGCACGAATCGTGCCTGCGACAGTTTCGACACCATCGTTCTCGGCCATACCGCGAAACTTCGAGCCGTCGTACGCAATGGTCATGCGAATGCGCGTGAACCCCGCAGCTGGTGCAGGAATGTCGATCGGCGCGCGTTCTGCCTGCGCACGCGAAACGGCCGACCAAATTTGGTCGGCCGTCATCACAGTCATGTTCGTGCTGCTGGTCTCAGACCAGTTCGATACGAGCCATCGGCGCATTGTCGCCTTGGCGCGGGCCGAGCTTGAGGATGCGGGTGTAACCACCGGGGCGTCCTTCGTAACGCGGCGCAATATCGGAGAACAACTTCGATGCCATTTCCTTGTCGCCCATGAACGACACGACCTGACGGTGACGGTGAACGCCGCCCTTCTTGGCCTTCGTGATGAGCTTTTCGGCGATGGGACGAAGCGCCTTGGCCTTCGCTTCGGTGGTGACGATGCCCTCGGCAGCGAAAAGAGACGCTGCGAGGTTCGCCATCATGAGGCGTTGGTGAGCGGCGTTGCCGCCAAATCGCTTGGACTTACGTGGGGTTCCTGGCATGGTGGATCAGTCCCGGTTCTTGAGCGACAAACCGCGCTCGTCAAGCTTCTGGATGACCTCATCAAGCGACTTCTGACCAAAGTTGGTCACCGCAAGAAGATCGTCCTCGGACTTGAGGAGGAGCTCACCAACGGTGTTCACCTGGGCACGCTTGAGGCAGTTGCGGGGACGCTCGGAAAGATCGAGATCCTCGATGAGAAGGTCAAGGTCGGGTGAGCCGGCATGGGTGATGCTGACCTCTCCGAGTTCAAGACCCTGCGGCTCATCGCTCATTTCGGCCACAAGGGTGACGAGCGACTGAAGCGTTGCACCAGCCGATGCAAGAGCTTCACGAGCGGTGATCGAACCGTCGGTCTCGATGTCGAGAACAAGACGGTCGAATTCGGTTGACTGCTCGACGCGAGTCGGCTCGACCGAGAAGGTCACACGACGCACTGGCGAGAAGATTGAGTCGACCGGAATCACACCAATGGTGTTGGTTGACTTGTTTCGTTCTGCCGACACGTAGCCACGACCCTTTTCGACGGTGACGTCGACAGCGAGTCGACCCGACTCGTTGATGGTGGCGATGTGAAGTTCGGGGTTGAGAATCTCAACGTCTGAAGTCGTCACGATGTCACCTGCGGTGACCTCGGCCGGACCCTTTACGTCGATACGAAGTGTCACGGCTTCGTCACTGTGCACCAGAAGGACAAGGTCCTTGAGGTTCAAAATGACGTCGGTGACGTCTTCGGTAACACCCTTGATGGTGTCGAATTCATGGAGAGCCTCGTCGAACCGCACCTGAGTGACGGCTGCGCCGGGGATTGATGAGAGAAGGGTGCGCCGCAGTGAGTTGCCAAGCGTGTGGCCAAAGCCAGGCTCGAGCGGTCCCACCGCGAACAACTGACGATCGCCATCGGCGTCGCCAAGCGCTTCAACCTTCGGTCGCTGCATAACCAGCATGTGTTCCTACCTCGGATCCGTACGTTCGATTTCGTGAACTTGCACATGGCATGACCGACGGCGCCGGCCAAGCCCCTGGCACTTACTTGGAATAGAGCTCGACGATGAGCTGCTCGCGCACCGGCACGTCGATCTGATCGCGGTGGGGAGCCGCAAGGACAGTGACACTGAAGCCACCATCGCCAGCCTCGAGCCACGCCGGAGGCGTGCGATCGAGAACTTCGCGGTTCCACTGAATAACAACCAGTTCGCGTGTCTTGTCGCGAAGGGTGATGATGTCGCCCTTGCGGACGCGATAGCTCGGGATGTCGACGCGCTTGCCGTTGACATTGATGTGTCCGTGGCCGACAAACTGACGAGCCTGCGGACGAGTCGCTGCCCAACCGGAGCGGTACACGACATTGTCGAGACGCATCTCGAGGAACCGGAGCATGTTCTCGCCGGTGACTCCCTCGCGGCGGTTCGCTTCCTCATAGAGGTTGCGGAACTGCTTCTCGGAAAGGCCGTAGGTGAAACGCGCCTTCTGCTTTTCCTGCATCTGAAGCAGGTACTCGCTGGGGTTGCCACGACGACGCGTACGTCCGTGCTCACCTGGCGGGTAAGGGCGCTTCTCGAGAGCGACGGTTTCGCCCTTGGTGCCAAAGATGTTGGTGCCGAGGCGACGCGAAACGCGTGCCTTAGGGCCGGTGTAACGAGCCATGTTCAGACCCTCCGACGCTTGGGCTGACGGCAACCGTTGTGCGGAACAGGAGTGACATCCTTGATTCCGGTGACTTCGATGCCTGCGCTCTGAATGCTGCGGATGGCGGTTTCGCGGCCCGAGCCTGGACCCTTCACGAGGACGTCGACCTTGCGGACTCCGTGCTCCATCGCGCGCTTTGCACACTGCTCAGCGGCCATCTGTGCCGCGAACGGCGTCGACTTACGCGAACCCTTGAAGCCGACATTTCCGGCTGAGGCCCACGACAGGATGTTGCCGTCCTGGTCGGAGATGCTGACGATGGTGTTGTTGAACGAGCTCTTGATGTGAGCCACGCCATGTGTGACGTGCTTGCGTTCCTTCTTGCGGGGCCGACGGCCACCACTTGCTGGCTTTGCCATCAGCGCGCCACCTTCTTCTTGCCGGCAACGGTCTTCTTGGGACCCTTGCGAGTACGTGCGTTGGTGTGAGTGCGCTGACCGCGAACGGGAAGACCGCGGCGGTGACGCAGACCCTGGTAACAACCGATTTCCATCTTGCGACGAATGTCTTGATCGACATCGCGACGCAGATCGCCTTCAACCTTCAGGCTGGCATCGATGTAGCCACGAATCTTGTTGACCTCTTCATCGGTGAGGTCGCGAACTCGAGTACTTGGATTGATCTCGGTGGCTTCACAGATCTGCTTGGCAGTCGTGTTACCGATTCCGTAGATGTAGGTAAGGCTGATTTCCAGGCGCTTTTCACGCGGGATATCAACACCGGAGATACGTGCCATGGATCAGCCCTGCCGTTGCTTGTGACGAGGGTTTTCACAGATGACCTGCACGCGACCATGGCGGCGGATCACCTTGCACTTCTCACAGATCTTCTTGACGCTTGGGCGTACTTTCACTGCGTTTGTTCCTTTCGCCCGGCTCTGCCGGGAACATCGAAGCGAAGTTGTGGGCCGAAGCCAAACCTCTTCGATGGGTCTAATCCTTGTGATCAGACACTCGCTTGTGTTCAGTTTTTGTTACTTGTACCGATAAGTGATCCGACCACGAGTCAGGTCGTACGGTGTCAGCTCAACTTGGACGCGATCACCGGGGAGAATACGGATGTAATGCATCCGCATCTTTCCGGAGATATGGGCCAAAACTTTGTGGCCGTTTTCGAGTTCGACGCGGAACATGGCGTTCGGCAGCGGCTCGATGACCGTTCCTTCAAGAACGATCGCGTCTTCTTTGGGCTTAGCCAGGACACTGACTCCTGTGTGATGGATCTGAAAACCCCTGCTCAGGACCGCGCAAAGGCGGGTTCCCGGACGAGGGCGGACTGAAGACCCTACCGGTCAGGCCCGCTGGCTCCAAATGCGCCCACGAGACACGAGCCGACTCAGCTCGCTGCGGCCCGCCGCCGAGGGTACGCATGTTCGTGCACCATCATGATTCCTTGCGAAGCGCAAGGTGAAATGAGGTAAACGTCCGCCCCTGATGCTCAAGCAAAATATGGGGATAACGGGCGTAGGTGACATGGTGCGTCCAAAGGCCACCGAGACGGGCGACTTGGCGATTCTGGTCTTCCGCGACATCGAGAAATGGCGACAGCGACCCCCAGGTCGCTGGAGACACCGAGTCGTCAAATGGCTCAACCAATGACCATTTTCGCTTCCCGAGGAAAATTGTGCGCACGTCCTCTTGGTCAAAGAGCAGCGCACCCGGGATTCCCGGGCGATCTCCTTCAAGGCGGAACTCGGTCGAGATCGAAAGAATTCCACCCGGGCGCAGAACTCGCCACACCTCGTCGAGCGACTTGGCCACGTCATTCCGGTCACCGAAATGCTCAATCGAGCTTGAAGAGAAAACACCCGAGACGCTTTCGTCGGGAAGGTCCAGCGCCAGCGCGTTCATATCTTCCACTCGCAGTCGCGTCGGATCCCAGAGGAACGGCCAGTGCCCGCCAGGATTCACGAGCATGGAGGAATCAGCACTCTCTTCCCAACCATCGGCCAAGTAGAGATCGGTGGCGATGACCTCTTCGGCGAATCGTGTGAGATAAAACGACGTCGGCTCATTACCCGCACCGATCCCGAGGAAACGGTGGTTTCCATCAAGCAACCCGGCCTCGCGAAACGAAAGCACGGCCATTGCGACTTCCCAGTACTTGCGATACTCGCGACCTGATGGGAACTCGGGACCAAACCGCAACTGTTCATGCGCGAATACGTCTCGGATCACGTTACGCAGGCGCGGCGTTGCGAAATCCTCCACTTCGCAGATCTTCGAAAGTGAAAGGCTCCGTTCTAGGAGCAACGAATTCTCAATTTCGGATTCGGAAACACCACCTGTCGTTCGAATTGCGGAGAGATCTTCACAAAGCCACTTCGTGACGCTGGTGAATTCACGTTCGAAGCGAAGTGGATCGATGTTTGAGTGATAACGATCAGTTTGGATTCCGACGATTTCTGAACGGTTCGCAACGACATCTCGGAGCGCTCGCAATGCGTCGAGCGGATCTTCGGGTGAGAAATTCCATCGTCCGCTTCCGAGCAATTCCTCGTGCGCAGGGATCGCTGACAGCACGACTGGAGTGCCGCGTTCAAGCGACTCGATGACGGAGAGCGAGAAACCCTCATGGAGAGATGGGACGATGACCGCTTCGGCATCACGGAGCAACGAGTCGAATTCGACATCTGAAATTTGAGTCGCGATTCGAAATCGGTTGCGTTCAAGCCCAAGTTTCAGGGCCAACGTCGTCAACTCTGCCATTTGGTCGTTAGTTATTCCAGCGATAACCACAACATCGAGATCTGTCCGATCAAGAACTGCGAACGGAATCGCTCCTGCTACTCCTACCAGAACGTTCTTGTGTGGGAGCCAATTACCCACAATCACAACGTGTGATCGTTGACCAGTTTGTGACTCCCCCAACACGTGACTCATCGATTCATCGAGCCGACTCAATCCGGGCGCACATCCGGTATTCACAATGCACTCAGGACTGACTCCCGATTCTATTGCTTCGAGGGTTGACGACTCCGAGATAGAGAGCACCTTCCCCAACGCGCCGATGCACTCAAGTCCGAATTGGTACTCGAGTAACTCTGCGTCGGCCGTCAGGAACATGCGCGGGTACTTGCCCAGGATCGCATCGAGCCATACTCCTGCGCTGCGAACCGACGGCGACCGCGACAACTTCACTTGGAGGTCGGTTCGCCGCGGAATAAACGGAGCCAACTGGAGGAATGACCCAACCCGACGTCGATGATGGGTACCCCACACTCCATCGAATCGAGTCAGAAGCTCATCAGGAAGCGGCGGAAGGTCCATCGAGGCAAGTTGCCAAACCTCGACATCGTCGGGAACTGCGGCGAGGACAACCTCGAGGGCATTTCGAGCATGGGTACGTGTGCCACACATGAAGGACAGCTGAGCCCCTCGCGTATCGATCAGAAGAACTTTTGGCCAATCAGCTTCATTCGCACTTGCGATGTCCATCGATCGAAACCGTCGCAACTCATTCAGTGCAGTCGCGCTCGCTTCATCTTCTGTGAGCGATTCCACGAGTTCCCATTCACGCTCATCA
>CANGMY010000038.1 GCA_947455015.1 Microthrixaceae bacterium
GGCACCGGCGAAGGATAGGACGAGCGCCCCCGCCAGGATTCGAACCCGGAACCTGCCGGGTAGAAACCGGCTGCTCTATCCAGTTGAGCTACGGAGGCAGAGTGCGTTGGAAGCGTACGCGCAACGCCATGATGCGCCGAACCCACGTCTCAAGGCGCCGTTTCGGGGAGGGGCCCTGCCTGTCGTATGCTGACCGTTCCCATGGTGGCCGTAGCTCAGCTCGGTTAGAGCGCCAGGTTGTGGCCCTGGAGGTCGGGGGTTCAAGTCCCCTCGGTCACCCCATTGTGGTGGTGGTCGTCCGTCGAGAGGCGGGCGACCATCGCAGTGAGCATCGTCTGTGAACGCACCGAGATTTCACAACAAAGACGAACAGCACACAGAGAGCGGAGTGGTAGGTTGACCTCTCGCAAGCGCCTCTAGCTCAATTGGCAGAGCATCGGACTCTTAATCCGCAGGTTCTGGGTTCAAGTCCCAGGGGGCGTACCAATCAGTTGTTGCACTCAAAGGTGCTGCGACTGGAACGCAAAACGAACAAAGGCCCGGGCGATTGCCCGGGCCTTTGTCGTTACGACGTTGGACTCAGCGACGACGTGCCGGAGCCTTGCGTGCTGCAGTCTTCTTGGCCGGTGCCTTGCGGGCAGGGGCCTTACGTGCCGGAGCCTTGCGTGCCGGTGCCTTCTTGGCAACAGCCTTCTTCTTGGCCGGAGCCTTCTTGGCGGGAGCCTTCTTGGCAACAGCCTTCTTCTTGGCCGGAGCCTTCTTGCCAGCGATGACGGCATCCTTGAATGCCTTCAGCGGGGTGATCTTTGCGGCCTTCTTCGCAGGAACCTTGACGGTTGCACCGGTCTGCGGGTTACGGGCAAGGCGCGGTCCGCGCTGCACGCGACGGAACTTTGCGAAGCCGGTAAGCACCACGTCTTCACCTGTCGCGACCGTATCGGTGATCGTGATGATGAACTCTTCGACAAAGGCCACAGCCTGCTTCTTGTCGATCTCGAGCCGCTCGGCGAGTTCAGCGGCCAGCTCTCGTTTGTTCACGGTTTTCTCCTTGATTCCCGACGGCCACCATCGGTGGTGGCTCGTGACGACCGGGGCTGTAAGCGTCGCGCAGTCTCGAGCTCTAATCGCGGCAATCGCGCAAAAAAGTCAGAAATCTTCTGAGTGATTGTGTCGTGCGTCTCGTCGGCCCATTTCCGTCGATCGCCGAAAGGAGCAAAAACGACTCAGATTGTGAAAACGAACTTGCCGAACTGCTCTCCTTCAAGCATCTCGGCAAACCCGGATCGCGCCTCTGACAGGGGCCGAACGGAGTCGATAACGGGACGAACACCAGTCGCCGCAATCATAGAAACAAGGCGCTGAAGCTCGCCTCGGGTACCCATTGTTGAACCAACAACTGATCGCTGCAGAAAGAACACCTGAGTCAGATCGGCAGAAGGATCGTCGCCTGTGGTTGCGCCTGAAACGACGACGACTCCACCAGGACGAACCGCGCGGATCGAACGTGCCCATGTGGCTCGACCGACGGTTTCCATGACTGCGTCAACCCGTTCAGGAAGGCGTTCATCGGGAGCAAAAGTCGCATGCGCACCCAACTCAAGTGCTCGCGCCCTCTTCGAATCGCTTCGACTTGTCGCCCAAACGCGAAGCCCTGCAGCGCGAGCGAGCGCAATCGCGGCGGTCGATACTCCCCCACCTGCACCTTGCACGAGGACCGTGTCACCGGGACGAAGCGCAGCACGCGTAAACAACATTCGGTACGCCGTCAACCACGAAGTCGGCAAACACGCAGCCTCTTCAAACGAAAGCGCCGGCGGCTTCGGAATGAGATTGCGACGCGGAACGGCGATCTTTTCGGCAAGCGTGCCCGGGAAACGCTCAGACAAGAGCGACCGGCGCGGATCAAGGGTTTCATCGCCATCGCCGGCGTCTGGATCGGCGATCACTGCGTGGATGATCACTTCGTTGCCATCAGCGTCGACGCCTGCGCCGTCGCATCCAAGAACCATTGGAAGTTGCTCAGAACGCAGCCCAACTCCCTTAAGGCTCCAGAGATCGTGATGGTTCAGCGCTGCGGCGCGAAGCGTCACGAGTGCCCAACCTTCAGGGATTTCCGGTTCGGCAACCTCACCGAGTGTCAGTCCAGAAAGGGGGTTGTCAGCGTCGAAAGAAGTTGCGGTTACAGCGAACATTTAGGCGACAGTAACGGACTCGCGTGCGAGTCCATCAAGTTCCGCTCGTACCGATTCAGCGCCTGCCAAACGAACGATGACGGTTCCGTCGGCGTCTGCGTAAATAACCGTAGGAGCGCGGCGCACCTTGTAGGCGCTTGCGAGATCGAGGTGTTCGGCAACGTTCAGAACGATCACAGAATCACCAGGTTGCTGAGCAGAGATCTGCTCAACAATCCGGGGGCATACGGCGCAGAACTCGGTAGTGAATACCAGCCAAATGGGATGGCCGGTTCGATGTGCAGCTGGAACCGGTTTCCATTCGCCTTTTCGTTCCGGACGTTCGGCGTCGACAAGTTCGCTCTCTTCACGCTCAATCGTCACGACCCGAACGCCGCCGCGAAGTCGAACCAACAGCACATACATCTCGCAGCCGACACAAATCCCGGTAGTTGCAGCCGCTGCCGCAAGCGCAGCGACGATCAACGCAAGTGTCCATCCAAGTGTTGTGGCACCGAACACAAACGCCAACGTCGAGGCGCCAAGAAAGGCGACCCCAACTGTGGCGGCAAATCGTGGCGGACGCGGGTCTTCAAGTTCAACCGGCGGCTTCAATTTGGGCTTGATGAACGCTCCGTAGAAGCGAAGGACCGGACCCCACTTCGGGCCGAAGGCCGCACCAAGGAACAGAACGACGCCGAACGCCGGCACGACCAACCACTGGCCGGCGAGGAACCCGAGAACGAGAACCACGGCGAGTACGGCCTGATTGGTTCGCGGTCCTCGGGGATCGATTGGAGTGGGAGCGGCGGCCATAGGCTCACCTTAATCCCGACCTAATCACTCAACAATAGGGACTTCGAAATTCTTCACTCGATCAAGGCGTGTCACGACTTCGACGTGATGCGTATGCGGGAACATGTCAACCACCACGGATTCGACCGGCTGGTAGCCCTCGGAAACAAGGAAAGCGACGTCGCGGCCGGCAGCGGCGGGGTCGCAACTGACAAGCAGGAATCGATCGGCATCAGCGGCAGCAAGAACCTTGACCGCTTTTCGACCAAGACCAGCACGAGACGGATCGGCGATCACGAGCTGTGCAGACGGAACTCGGAATCGCTCAATCGACGTGCCCACAACACGCACATCGAGATCGGCGAGATTCACTTTGGCGTCGGCCACAGAGGATCGACCTCGTTCGGCGGCCACGCCCCTCCATCCATCTCGACCGGCAAGCAGACTTCCAGCAAAGAGCCCGACCCCGCAGTAGGCATCAACGAGAGTCGGCTGATCGAGTGATTTGTCGTTGAGGACATCGGCAGCCATCTCGCCGACCACATTGACCAGCGCTTCGGCCCCGTCCGGACGAGTCTGGAAAAACGATTCAGCAGAGATACGCCACACACGACCAGCGACTTCTTCGTGAATCCACGCCCGTCGACCAGCTTTGAGCTCATCAACGCCAATGACCATGACATCGGAAGGAAGGCGAACGCCTGCGGCCGTTGGTGTCACCACTGCGATTCGTTCGCCGGTAGCGGTTCCAACTCGAAGAGTCACTTCAGTGGCAGTACCAAAGTCGCCATCGACCAAAAGCTCCTCAAGGAGCGGATGGGTGACTGCGCAAGAGGAAAGTGAAAGAACTTCGTGGCTCGAGCCCATACGAAGTCCTGCCCGACCTCCGACAACAGCAGCTCGAATCGTTGTTCGGAATCCCCAGGGGTCGAGCGCGGCACCAACCCTCACTACTGGCTCTTTCCAGCGACCCAGGCGGCGAAGAGCGTCGGAAACGATGTCGACCTTGGCGGTGAGCTGTGCATCGTGCTGGAGATGAGCCAGATCGCAACCACCGCAGCCTTCGATCACATGAGGGCACTCCGCCTCAATACGCCCTGGCGAAGAAGTCAGGACTTTGATGATGCGACCGTGCTCACTACCACGTCGTTCGATCACCGAAACCTCGAGGCGTTCACCAGGCAAGCCGCCATCAACGAGCACCACTCGACCATCTTCACGGCGAGACAAACCGACGCCGCCGGCTACTAAACGTTCAACGTCGACGACCACAGAGCGATCGGACATTCGGTTGATAGGTCGATCAGAACCAGAAAGGTCGGTCACCTGTGCAGCGTAGGCGGGTATCGTCGCCATAACGATCAACTCGAAGAAAGTTCGCCATGTCGACTCCTTCAACACCACGACCAATTGAGATCTCACCTTCGGTCCTCACCGCCGATTACGCGCGACTTGGCGAGGTTTGTGTCGAACTCGAAAAGGCTGGAGCCAACCTCATCCACTGGGATGTCATGGATGGCAACTTTGTACCGAACCTTTCTTTCGGTGCCGAGGTCATTGCTTCAATCCGTCCGTTGCTCACCATCCCGTTCGAAGCACATCTGATGGTCACTGAACCAACGTGGATTCTCGATGCCATGGTCAATGCCGGTTGCAGCACGGTCATGGTCCACCAAGAGGCGTGCCTGCACTTGCATCGAACACTCGGCCGTATCCGCGAACTCGGCGCCACTCCTGCGGTCGTCATTAATCCGGCGACGCCACTCGAAGCAATCGTTGAGGTGCTCGACATGGTTGGCCTCGTGCTCATCATGTCGGTGAACCCAGGCTTTGGCGGTCAGTCCTACATAGCTTCGGTCGAAAACAAGATGCGTCGCCTTCGCGAAATCGTCATTGAACGTGGGCTCGATGTCGATATCGAAATCGACGGCGGCATCGCCCCATCAACCATTGCGTCGGCCGCAGCTGCTGGGGCAAACCGGTTTGTCGTAGGCAGTGCAATGTTCCGAGACCCAGAGGGTTTCGAACACGCCACCACCGAACTTCGCTCGCTGGCTGCAGCATCAGTGATCTGAACCTATGACTTCTCTCCGACCGAGTCGTCGATCGGTGGTTCTTGTCATCGTCGTGCTTGTCGTCGTGGGAATTGCCGGCGGAACCATCTGGACACTGAATAACAAGCCGGAGACTCGTTCCGCGGAAAAACTGTGCGCCCAACTCGGATCGGTCACGTCACTTTCAAGTTCGCTCGTCACGCTCGACCCGACGACATTGGGCCCCCAGGTTGCCGAACTTCAGCGAGCTACTGCGGTTGCTCCCACAGATATCAAGGCACAACTCACGGTGTTGGCGGCATTTGTTCAAGAAATCGCCGACGCTGTACGTGCATCGCCGGTCGACAAGAAGGCGGCGCTGACATCTGCCCTTGCCGATCGACAGGAACGAGTCGACGAGGTCACGGCTGCTGGCCAAGCGGTGGAATCGTGGTCGCTAGCGAACTGTGGGGTGCCTTTGCGGTCTACGACAACACAAAGAACCTCATCGACGACGCGTCGCTGACAAAGCTCTTCGATTATGCGAGTACGCGTGGCGCAAACGGCTCAGAGAAGTTCGCCGCGCTTCACGATGACGTTGTCCACGATGCCGTATTCCTTTGCCTGTTCGGCAGTGAACCAACGGTCGCGCTCGGAGTCGACTTGGATTTGGTCGACATCCTGACCCGTATGGAAGGAAATGCGCTCGGCCATGAGGCGTTTGATGTACGCCATCTGTTCGGCCTGAATTGCGATATCGGAGGCCTGGCCCTGAACACCGCCAAGGGGCTGATGCATCATGATGCGCGCATGCGGAAGCGTGTAGCGCTTACCTGCCGCGCCGGCACACAGAAGGAACTGTCCCATCGAGGCGGCGAGACCCATACAAATGGTGCCGACGTCGGGGGTGATGAACTGCATCGTGTCGTAGATCGCCATACCGGCAGTGATCGAACCACCTGGTGAGTTGATGTACAGCCAGATGTCCTTACCCGGGTCTTCGCCTTCGAGATAGAGCAACTGAGCAACGATCTGGTTGGCAACGGCGTCATTAACGTCGCTACCGAGGACCACGATGCGGTCCTTAAGGAGCATGCGGAAGATGTCTGCTCCCGGGTCTGCGATGGAGGCGGCCATGGCCACCTGCGGTGCGATCGGGGGATTCGACATCGGGCTCCTTCCAACGGACTGGGTTCGGTTGCTGAGAACCGACTGGTGAAGGCTACAGGGCCTGCTGCCATCTACGACGCGCAACGCGGAACAGATCAGAGGTAGAGCGCTCCAAGCACCCCGACCGCATTGACGCACATGTGGGCGACGATTGAAGGCCCCAGGCGGCCCTTGGCCCGAATCACCAACAGAGCGAACACCGCTCCATATGAGGCGGTGACGACAACGATGAACGCTGCTTGACCCCACGTGTCGCCTTGAGCGTGAAACATTCCAAAGACGAGCGAGGAGATGATCACCGCTGTGGGGAGATTCCACTTCCTTCCGACCGAGCGAAGAAAAAGCCCTCTGAAGAACAACTCCTCGACGATTGGGGTGCAAATAGCGACGAGGAAGAAAATTGCGATAGCGGTGAATGCGCTCGGCTTTGTCGGAAGGAACTCGGTATTCGAAGGAGACGGATCGCCCGAAAGCAACGCCCACAGAATTCCGCCAAACGCCGAAAGGAGGAGTGCGACCACTCCCCCGAGCAGCCCCCAAGCAACATCGATCGGTCGTATGTCGAGTCCAAAATCGAGGCGAAGGCTGCGCTGGCCTTTCCAATAGGTCGCAGCGATCGGCCAACCGAGAAATCCAGGCCAACCACAAACCAAGCTGATCGTGAGGGCGCCGAGGCTCAGTTCCGTGATCGACGAACTCGAGACATCGCCGGTTGAAACCAGAACAAGCGATCCGACGATTCCACCAAACAACCAAAGTGCGAGACCAATGAGCACATCGCCAAGACCCCAACGGATGAGCGGACGTTGTGGCACAAACGGCGCTGGCGGCGTGGGAGGGGGCGGTGTCGTCGGCGGTTGCGCATATGGCGGCGTCGGCGGCTCGGAAGGAAACGTCATGAGAGTCCTTCCGCCAAGGAACGCAATGCGCGACCTCGGTGACTGATCAAATGCTTTTCCGACGTGTCCATTTCGGCAAACGTCCGACCATCACCCTCATCGGGAACAAACACCGGGTCGTAACCAAACCCTCCGCTGCCGTGCTGTTCCAATGCAATCGTTCCGGAAACGGTTCCCTCGGCAATGGTTTCCGAACCATCGGGCCACCGCACAAGGACAACCGTGCGGAATCTTGCGCGGCGTTGTTCAACAGAAGAAGCTCCGAGTGCGTTGAGTTCGCTGAGGAGCTTTGCAATATTGGCTGCGGAATTACTGGGTTCTCCGGCGTAACGCGCCGAACGAACGCCCGGTGCGCCACCAAGGGCATCGACTTCGAGTCCGGTGTCGTCAGCGAGAGCGCCAACGCCGGTTGCCTGCGCAATCGCTACTGCTTTGAGACGAGCGTTCCCCTCGAGAGTGTCGGCGTTTTCTTCGACGTCAGGAACCGTCGCAGGGCGCGGTTCAAGAACGACACCACACGACGCGAGGATCTCGTCGATCTCGCGAACTTTGTCGGGATTGGCACTCGCGCAAACGAGGCGTCGACCGACCACTTTGCTCAGTCCCGACGCGGCGGCGGGTCGGAGAGGAGCAGCTTCTGCATGGTGAAGAGCTCGCGGATTCCGCCTTCGGCGAGTCCGAGAAGTTCATCAAGTTCTCCACGACTGAAGCTCATACCTTCGGCAGTCCCCTGTACTTCGAGAAAACGTCCGCTTTCGGTCATGACCACATTCATGTCGACCTCAGCTGCCGAATCTTCGACGTAGGGAAGGTCAAGAACCGGAGCACCGTTGACAATTCCAACAGAAATCGCCGCACATGCTTCGGTAAGCGGATGCTTCGGGATTCCGCCCGACTGCACAACACGGGTGAGCGCATCGTGCAACGCGACATAGCCGCCAGTGATCGATGCCGTGCGAGTTCCGCCATCTGCCTGCAAGACATCGCAATCGACAACAACTTGGCGTTCCCCGAGTGCTTCCATATCGCAGATACCGCGGAGCGAACGACCGATGAGACGTTGAATCTCGTGAGTACGGCCCGAAGGCGAGCCCTTGCTCACCTCGCGTCGAACACGTTCGGGAGATGCACCAGGAAGCATCGAGTACTCGGCGGTGACCCAGCCCTTGCCGGAACCTTTCATCCAACGGGGCACGCTTTCGTCGATCGACGCCGTGCAAAGAACAATCGTGCGGCCGAATCGGATCAGCGCCGAACCGGTGGCTGCGTCGGTGAAGTCGCGCTCGATCGTGATGTCGCGAAGTTCGTCTGGGCGTCGGCCGTCTGGTCTCACAGTTGGTACCTCTCGTGGGGGGAAGCGAGTGCAATCGGAGCACCGTAGGCCGATTCTCCGTTGCGAGCGTGCACCGATAGATCTGACTCGGGCCAGAAGTGCGTAAGCACGCAGCGTTTTGCTCCGGCAGCGCGTGCCATCTCCCCCGCTGCGCGCGCAGAAAGGTGCTTCATACCTTCGGCTTCCGCGTCGGTACCGTAGGTAGCCTCGACCAACGCAAGATCGACACCTCGTCCGAGATGTTCGATGCTCCATTCGGGGCCGGTATCCGCGGAATAGACGAGCGATCCCCCGTTGGCAGATTCGATTCGCATTGCGTGGGTTTCCACATAGTGGTCCGTACGTTCGAGGTGGAAACGCAATGGACCAATTGCGAACTCATCGCCATCGCCAGTGACATGCCACTCAAACGTTGGTTCGAGATTGCCGGGCATGAGCGTTGCGATCTCGCGCGTCTCGGCTGTTCCCCAAACAGGTAACCCTTCGCGCTCGTACCGATACCGCGAGGCCACGTGGAGTCCGGCGAGATCGCTCCAGTGATCGGCATGGGAGTGCGAAAGCACCACCGCTGTCACATCAGAAAGTTCAAGGTGGTGCTGGAGAGAACTCAAGCATCCAGGACCAAGATCGACGAGAACATTCGTGACGCCGTCCTGAATCAGGTAGCCGCTGCACGGACAGTCCTGACCTGGGTAACTGCCTGAACATCCGAGAACAGTCACGAGCATCCCGAAACGCTAGTGGGCGACTCTCTCCAATATGCAGAAGGCCACCAGATCAGGGGCCGTTCCGTGCGAGAATGAGCGAATGCGCATTCCTGCGAGCGTCGATTACGCAATCCGAGCCATGGCGGAACTGGCCAGTTCAGGTGAGCGAACAGTCACTGCCGAGGAACTCGCAAAGGCGCAAGGAATCCCACTCAAGTTTCTCCGCGGGATCATGACCGAACTCAAGCGCTCCCGATTGGTCACGAGCCAACGAGGACCCGAGGGCGGATTCGCACTCACACGACCCGCGAACGAAATTTCGCTCGCTGACATTTTTCGAGCGATTGACGGGCCACTTGCCACCGTGCGTGATCAGAGCCTCAGTTCGATGACACACACTGGCGCCGCTGCTGAGCTCCCCACCGTTTGGATGGCCGTTCGCGCGAGTCTCCGGCGTGTTCTCGAAGTCGTCACCATCGCCGACCTTGCCGAGGGTTCACTTCCTCAGCCGGTTGCCGAGCTGGCCTCGGAATATCGATCCGAAACTGATTCTCGCCACGCCTAAGCGTTGTCAGCGAGATGTTGTTCAGTCGATAAAACCGCGTTGACGCATGTAGTCGATGATCGTGTCCGCAGCTGCTTCTGGCGGAAGTGACGTTGTGTCGACTACGAGTTCTGGCGATTCGGGTGCCTCGTACGGGGAATCGATTCCAGTGAAGTTCGAAAGTTCTCCGCTACGAGCCTTGAGATACAAGCCCTTGGGATCGCGTTGCTCGGCAACTTCAATTGGGGTGTTGACATACACCTCGATGAATTCGCCGCTTTCGACACGCTCACGGGCCATGCGTCGCTCAGCGATAAAGGGCGAAATGAATGACACGAGCACAATCAGGCCAGCATCAACCATGAGGCCCGAAACTTCGGAAACACGGCGAATATTTTCAACGCGGTCAGCGTCGGTGAAGCCAAGGTCCTTGTTGAGACCGTGGCGCACATTGTCGCCGTCGAGAAGGTACGTATGTCTGCCTTGCTCGAGCAGTTTCTGCTCAACGATGTTTGCGATTGTCGACTTTCCGGAACC
>CANGMY010000039.1 GCA_947455015.1 Microthrixaceae bacterium
CCAAGAAGGACCGCTCTCACACACTGCAGGGCATTCGCTGAATTACGAAGCGATGACAGGGGCGATCGGGTCGATCGGTTCTGAAGGGATGCCCCCGGTGCCGATGTTGCAGGTCTTCGGTGATTTTGCCGGCGGAGGACTTCATCTGGCCTTTGGTGTGGTGTGCGCGCTCTTTGAGGCGCAGCGTTCGGGCAAGGGTCAGGTCATCGATGCCGCCATGGTCGACGGCGTGATGTCGATCTTCCAAGTGTTTTATGGAATGACACGCACTGGTTTTCATACAGGCCCGGTCGGCACGAACCTTTTCGACGGCGGCGCGCCGTTCTACAACGTGTACGAAACGGCCGATGGGAAGCACGTCACCGTTGCACCGATCGAAGCGAAGTTCTACGCGCAACTTTTGGACAAGCTCGGAATTGATCCCGCATCGCTTCCCGACCAAAACGACATGAATGGTTGGCCAGAGATTCGCGCGCGGTTCTCCGAAGTTTTCCGCACGAAGACGCGCGATGAATGGTCAGCGCTCCTTGAAGGCACCGATGTTTGTTACGCGCCCGTACTTTCATTTGCCGAGGCTGAACAACACCCTCATAACGTTGCGCGCGGCAACTTCGTTCCTGTCGAAGGTTCAGTGCCGCAATTGCTGCCCGCTCCGCGACTCAGCCGCACACCAGGTGAATTGCGTCCGACCTACGCCTATCCCGGTTGCGATACGCAAACAGTCCTCGCCGATTTTGGTGTGGGCGACGAAGAGATCCGCGCGCTCGCTGCAAACGGCGTTATTGCTTGGTAATTTCAGTTAGCGCGAACCAATAGTTAGCCGCTCAAACCTCACGCTTCCAGACTCCGAGAACATCATCGTCTTCGGCGATGGGCACACTGCCGAATATCGCGTCGTCGTGTTCGAAGCCGGCGGACAACTCACAATCAGCGGTGAGCCATCAAAAGCGCGTGGCTCCTGATACTGAACACCATCGAGGTGAATTTCGAATTGGTTGAGTGGTTTATAGACGAACTGAATTGCTCTGATAATCGATTCTGAAATCGATGACTTTGATCTGAACGTCGCCAGCACAATTTCGTTTGCTGCAACCCGCGGAATTTCAATTTCTTGCCCCGCAGCGACTGAAACTGTCGCAATGTTCTCGGGTGCTCCACAAAGTTCGGCGTCCTTTCGCCACAACTCCCAGCGACCGGTGCTTTGCACCAACTGCCACGAGCACGTCAGCGCAAGCTGGTAACGAGGTGGCGTCCAGAGCGAAAGTCGATCGTTGATGTTCCTGACTTGATTCGCCTCAATGAGGACAACTTCGTTTTCAGTCCGCCGATTAAGCGCGCTCGTATTCGCCTCATCAAGTTCTGGCGTATACGCCTGATAGGTCTGGAAGATCGGCACGGGAGCCCACCGGAGGCCGTATGCCCAAACCAACGTGGTTTCAAAGGGATCGACTTGAACAGAAGCGTCACGAAGATTGGCCAACATCTGATCGCTCAGTCCGTAGATCGCCTGCGCTCTTTGCCGGGCTTGGTCAGCCCCGTTCTCGAAGTGCGTCGTTGATGCCACCAAACGTGAGTTGTCCACCCAGACACCGAGGCGGGCAGGCCAGTCGTAGACGCCGCTCACGCTTCTGACTGCAGGACGCTGACCCATGAGGATGAACAATCCGACGATGACGGGAAGAGCGAGAAACACGAGATGACGAACACGATTCTTCACGGGCGAAAGCAGCCAAATCCACAACGGCAAACACAACGCGTAGCCATCGAGTATTCGAAATTGCTCCTCTCGTACATATCCGGTCTTGAGAGCCGAATACAGCGTGAGCACGACAAGTAGCGAAGCAATGAGCTTGTGCGCAATCGACCACTGTTCATTCCGAATCATTCGAATGAGAAGTACGACGGTTCCCGCACAAAAAACACAAAAGAGAAGAAGAGCTATCGGTTGTCCGAGGCTCATCGACATTGCAGAGGCGAAGCCCCCCACCACAGACACCGAAAGTCGTGTCCATTCGCTCACTCCAGTAAACGAACCTTCGGAAAGGACCCACAACAGAAGAAACCAACCAGCGAGTGAACCGAAGCACAGCGCGATTCGCTTTGAGCTGCGCCACCAGATTCCTGAGATCGCTACGAATCCCACGACAGCAAAGATTCCGATCGAGGCCTTTACTTGCATCGCGAGAGCAACAGGGAAGGCAAGAGCAACAACCGTTGGCCACGACTCGGTGATCCCACGAACCGAACGATCGAACAGCAACACGAAACTTCCGAAGATCCCAACCAGAAAGACTTCGGTGATCGAGACCTGTGAAAGAAACGGGAGGACAACGAACACCAGCATCAGGACCGACGCGAGTTCCGAAATTGATCTACGGAGGAGTTTCCAGATCATCAGAACCGCGAAGATCGATGCAGCGATTGCGAACAGAGCCGACATCACCATCAGCGTCCGGTCAATCACGATGTGAACCGTCAACCAACCCCACGGCCCATAGGTGAAATCGAGTTCCGACCCCCACTTCAGGTCATTCATACGACCCAGCAAAAGGCCTGTCCCCCAGCTTGGGTCGAGATTTACCGACGGGAACACATATGGGCGAGCGGCAATCAGGACTGCGGTGCTGGCAAGAAGCACTCCTCGGAGAACTGAGCGCGTTGCATTTCGATCGACCTCGACCACGATCTAGCGCCTATTTCTTCCCCGAAGCACCGGGGGAGAATAACCGTTGTTCTAAGCGAAGCTTGCTGAGAGCCCGAGGAGGGAATCGAACCCTCGACATCCTGTTTACAAGACAGGTGCTCTGCCGACTGAGCTACCCGGGCGGAAACGGAGAGGCTAGGCGACGCGCCCGCACCGCTCCACACCGCACCACTAGTTCGTTGGCGTCTTGGCGTTCGGTCCCGTCCATGTCGCATTGGCCACATTGTCGAGCCAGTTGTCGAGGGCGAGGTCGTTGACGTTGTCGTCAATGTTGTGGGTGCCCTGAGGCGGGAGGTCGTACCAGGTCTCACTCGGGCCGGATGCTGCGGCCCACGCATCGATCTCAGGCATTCCTTGTGTCGAGATGAGTACCAACGTGTCGAGGCCGCCGTAAGCGAAATACGCGGGCGGCAATGTGACGCCGTTGGTCTTCGCTGCCTTTGTGTAAGTAATCGGCGAAAACTGATTGACAACAGCCTCGTTGCACTGCGGCATGCCCGCCACATACGGCGGGTTCTGCAACGAGCAACCGAGGAGTGCCTCTTGTCCCGGAGGAGCAATTCCTCCAGCGAGGTACAGCGTGTTGAGATCACTCGGCGCCACCATGGCAATGACTCCGTCGAAAGAAAGTTTCACCTTCTTGAGATCAGAAGAAATCGTCGGATCGATGAATTGACCCGACGCTGCCGTCAGCGCTTCCATCAACGCGAGGTGTCCGCCTGCGGAACCACCCGAGATGATGAACGTCGACATATCAAGATCAAGTGCCTTCGCATTCGCAACGATGTATCTGATCGCGTGGTCAACGTCGTTCATCAATTGTGTCGCCCGAATTCCAGGACCTGACGTCGCCGTGGCCAATCGATAATCGATCGACACGATGTCCCAACCAGTTGACAGTTGCGGCTTCAATTCGTCGAGGACACCATTCGCCGCGAGTTTGCTCAGTTGCACGAACTCCGCAGTTCGCTCTTGCGCTTCTTGCGCTTGCATAATCGCGGACGTGTTCTGTTGCATCGAACCGCCCTCCCACGCACCACCGTGGACGTAAACGATCGTTCCCTGCGGATCGCCAGAGGACTGAAACACCTCAAGGTTCTGGTTTGGATCAGAGCCGTACGACACAACCTGCGGTGTCGAAGCGTCCGCCATGAGATCAGTTGCTTGCACTGGTGGTGTCCAGGCAGGGACCGAAACAGGTGTATTCGGAACCGCGGTCGACGATGACGACGATGCAGAACCGGCCGTGGTGCTCGTCGACGAGGAATCTTTCGAACTGCACGCAACAACGAGCACAAGGAACGACGAAGTCAGGACAACGGCAGCAAGGCGTCCGCGCTTTGACCAAAAATCCAACGACATTCTTGCTAACTCAATTCCGCAGAGATCTCTGCTTCAAGTTCGTGCTTCAAAACTTTACCGGTGGCGTTGTAGGGAAGGGCATCGCGGAAGATGACATGAGTCGGAACCTTGTAACGCGAAAGCTCCTCACCCACCCACGTCTTTACGCCGTCGCTATCAAGCGTCGAATCGGGCTTGAGAACGATAACTGCGGCAACTTCCTGACCAAGTTGATGATGCTGAACACCGACAACTGCGGCTTCAGCAACTTCGGGATGTTCCTCAAGACGATGTTCAATTTCGATCGGGTAGATGTTTTCGCCGCCGCGGATGATCATGTCGCGCATGCGACTTTCGAGATAGAGGACGCCATCTGCGATGCGGCCATAGTCGCCAGTTCGATACCAACGTCGTTCGTCAAGCGCTTTCGCCGAAGCTTCGGGATTGTCCCAATAGCCAAGGAACACAACCGCACCGCGAATGCATATTTCGCCAACTTCGCCGTCTTCCACGACTGTGTCGTTTTCATCACGAATCTCGAGTTCGCACATGGCTTCAACCGTGCCGACCGAAGCAGGCCATTCATTTATCGCAATGCCGCCCAAGCGAGAACCCGAACCAAGGGTCTCGCTCATGCCATACCCAACACCTAAGCGTGCTTGCGGCAACTTCTTCGCCATCAGACGAAGAAGTTCGGGTGAGTAGGTCGCGCCACCGCCGCCAACAACCGTGACGCTTGAGGTGTCGTATTTGTCGAAATCGGGATGCTCGAGCAAGCGCCAGAACTGCGTCGGCACTGCGCTCCAGCCGCCAACTGAGTGTTCCTGCGTCAGTTCCAGGTGCGTCGTTTCGCTCCACGCGCCAACTGGCGGGAATACCAACTTCGAACCTGTGTAATGCGCGGTGATCAACGGAACAACACCCGACACATGGAACAGGGGACCAACCATGATGCTTGAAGGCTGTTTGGGTGCGGGTGCACCATCCGCGGGAGCAGGTTGTGGCGCGAGCACTGCACCAACTGCGCCCGCAAGCGTGGCCGCGCTTGGGAAGTGAACAAAGTTGCGATGCGAAAGACATGCGCCCTTTGGTCGACCAGTCGTTCCACTGGTGAAGAGCAGCACCGCGGGATCGTCTTCGTCGATCTCAACTGTGGGAAGCGCAGGATCATCCGCACGAGCAGGACCGAGAAGATGATCAAGTTCGGAAAGATCGTGGACTTCGACGTCTTCAGGAAGTCCTGCTTCAAGCAGACGCTTCATTCTCGGACCATCGGCAAAAACAAGACGGGGCTTCGACAGTTCGACGCCATGAAGTAACTCCGCTGGCGTCCACCAACCATTGAGGCTGGAAACCACCGCGCCGCTCGCAAGTGTCGCCCACCAACCAATGACGTAGGACGCGACATTCGCTGACGCAAAGGCGACTCGATCGCCCTTCACGACACCCCGCTCCGCGAACCAGGCCGCAACGCGAGCCGTCGACGCCTGCACGTCGTTGAAGGTCAGCGTGATATCCGGGAAGACCAGATTGGGAAGATCGCCATGGCGAGCGGTGAAGGTGGTGAGGACCTCTCGGATATTGCCCAGGCGATTCTTGAAGACCTTGCACTCCACCCCAAGAACGGACTCGATCGCAATCTCAAAGGGTGCTCCGGGAGCAAAGAGAACGTCGGCTCCGGCCGGCGGTTCCCAGATCCATGTCGTTCCAGCCATTGCGTTCTCCCCCTACATATGAGTTACGTGATGGTTGTCGGGTTGAGGGCCCAACGCAACTACCTCGGACGCCGACCCGGAGCCCGCGCTCCCGGTAGCGTCCCGGCATGAGCATTTTGGGGAATCGGGTTGTTCGCAAAGAAGATCCAGCACTACTTACAAGTGGTGGAACGTACGTTGACGACATCGTCGTCGACGATGCCCTTCACGTCGTTTATGTCCGCTCAATGGTTGCCCACGGCGACATCACTTCGATCGATATCTCCGCGGCTCGCATCGCGCCTGGTGTCGTAGACGTCGTGACGAACGCCGATCTCACCATTGGCGAAATTAAACCGTTCATGTTGCTGAATCAGCTACTCACTCGCCCCGTCTTGGCCCGTGACCGCGTTCGTTATGTGGGCGAACCGATCGTCGCCGTAGTCGCCGAAACTCGCGCTGCGGCGGTTGATGCTGCCGAGCTCGTCATCGTTGACATTGATTCACTCCCAGTCATCATTGATCCGCGCGACGCACTTGCTGACGACGCCATTCATCTCTTCCCACAGGTCGCAACAAATATTGCAATGCACTCTGAACATCACGGCGACCCAATTTCATTTGCCGATTGCGATGTTGTGGTTACACAAACAACCGTGAACCAACGACTCGCACCCGCACCGATCGAAAACCGAAGCGCAATTGCGTGGTGGGAAGATGGTCGCCTCGTTCTTGAACTCGGATGTCAGGGCACGCATCCCATTCGCAACACGGTTTCTGAGATTTACGGACTTGATCACGATCAGATGCGCGTGATCTGTCCCGATGTTGGCGGAGGCTTCGGCGCGAAAGCACACGCTGCACCCGAAGCCGTGGTGCTCGGCGAATTGTCGCGACGCACCGGACGACCAGTGCGATGGACAGAAACGCGTTCGGAAAACATGACAGGCATGGGTCACGGGCGAGGCCAAATTCAAACGGTCACGTTGGGCGGAACAAAAGAAGGCGATCTTCTCGCCTACAAGATCGAGATCCTTCAGGATGCCGGTGGCTACCCGAACATGGGCGCAATCCTCCCCTACGCAACGCGCATCATGGCAACCGGCGTCTACGACATACCTGCGGTTGAGGTGTCGTCGAAGTCCGTCGCCACCAACACCACTCCAACTGGCGCGTACCGCGGTGCTGGTCGACCCGAAGCAAGCGCAGCCCTTGAACGCGCCGTTGACCTGTTCGCCGATGAGGCAGGGCTCGACCCTGCTGACGTTCGTCGTCGCAACTTTGTGCAACCCGAAGCGTTCCCATTCACCACTCCCACCGGAACCACCTACGACAGCGGCAACTACGAGGAATCACTCGATCGCGCGCTCGCTGCTGCCGGTTATGACGAACTTCTTGAAGAACAAGCCCGTCGGCGCGCTTCGGGCGACCGTCGATTGATGGGTATCGGCATTGCCACCTACGTCGAGATCACTGGCGCCGGCGTCGGGAGTGAATACGGATCTGTTGAAGTTCTGGCCGACGGAAGCGCTCGAGTCGTCACAGGCTCAAATCCCTATGGCCAAGGCCACATCACCTCGTGGTCAATGCTCGTTTCCGATCAAACCGGTATCCCGCTTGACCGAATCGAAGTCGTCTACGGCGATACCGATCTCGTTCCGACTGGTGAAACCACCGGCGGCTCTCGCTCGCTTCAAATCGCCGGAAGTGCAGTCTTCGATGCAACCGGCAAAGTCGTCGAGATTGCCCGCCAACGCGCTGCAGAACTTCTCGAGGCCAACCCCGCCGACATCGTGCTCGATACTGACTCTGCCCGTTTCCATGTCGCAGGTACTCCCGCAGTGAGTCTTGGCTGGGAGGACATCGGCGCTACATCGAGCAATGAGGCAAACCAGTTGTTCGCGCTTTCCGATTTCACTGCAAGCGGGCCGACTTTCCCGTTCGGCACACATGTCGCAGTCGTTGAGATTGATTCCGATACCGGCAAAGTCGAACTTCGCCGAATGATCGCCTGCGACGATGCCGGGGTGATCCTCAATCCGCTCTTGGTCGATGGCCAGGTTCACGGAGGTCTCGCACAAGGTATTTCGCAAGCACTGTTCGAAGAGATCCGCTACGACGAAGACGGAAATCCACTGAGCACCACGCTGCTCGATTACCTCATGCCATCCGCTGCAGAGTTTCCGCAGTTTGAACGCGTCGAACTCGAAACTCCATCACCAATTAATCCTCTCGGAGCGAAGGGCATCGGCGAATCGGGCACCATCGGTTCAACGCCAGCGGTACAGAACGCCGTTATCGATGCTGTTTCACACCTAGGTATTCGTCATATCGATATGCCGCTCACTCCCGAACGAGTGTGGCGCGCCATCAACGGGATCTGACATGCGCATCGGACTTTTCATTTCAGAAACCGGTATGCACGGTTCAACCATCGACGACCTCGTCGCCCGTGCAAAGTGGGCTGAGGAAAACGGCATCGATACCGGATGGGTTCCTCACATCCCGTGGAGCCTCGACGCACTCACCGCACTCGCAATTGTCGGTCGAGAGACCTCGCGCATCGAACTCGGCACGGCCGTCGTTCCAACCTGGTCACACCACCCCTACGGAATGGCTCAACACGCATTAACAACCCAAGCCGCATGTAACGGTCGCTTGGCCTTTGGCATCGGACCTTCTCATCGCAATGTTGCCGAGAATTGGTACGGCGCCGATTACGAAGGCGTCATTCATCATGTTCGCGACTACGTCAGCGTTCTTGATGCATGTTCCGCAGCACAGGTCGAAGCGAACAATACAAATGGCGGCCCCGGTGGAATGGGCGGGGCTGTTTCGTTCCTAGGAGATCGCTACTCAGTGCAATCACTGCTCGATGTTCCCGGCGCGACGCCTGTTCCCGTGTATCTCGCTGCGCTCGCACCGCTCATGCTCAAACTTGCCGGAGAACGAGCAGCGGGAACCATCACATGGATGTGCGATGAATACACGCACTCAACCCATGTCCTTCCCAAGCTCTCGGCCGCAGCCCAGGCGGCCGAACGTCCAACTCCGCGCGTGATCGCTGGCCTTCCCTTGGCCGTATGCGACGACAGCTCAAAGGGCAAAGAAGTCGCTGAGCTCAAGTTCGGCATGTACAGACATATGCCGAACTACGCCCGCATGCTTGAACTCGGTGAAAGCGGATCGCCGTCAGAGGTCGCCGTCATAGGCAACGAAGAGCAGGTAACTGAACGACTTGCCTCCTACGAGGCTTCCGGCGTTACCGACCTCGCGGCTATGACCTTTGCCGTAGGTGACAGCGACGGCGAACGCTCGGAAAGCGCTGAGCGAACCCGCCAACTACTTGCGAAACTCGCGCGCTCGAATCGCAGTTAGTCGACGTTCGTTGCTGCGAGTCGGCGACGCGTGACCTCGTAACAGGCAAGCGCGCCTGCAGCCGACACGTTGAGTGAGGCAACTTCACCAAGAAGTGGAATGCCAGCCACTGCATCGCAACGCTCGCGCACGAGTCGGGAAAGACCCTTGCCTTCGGCGCCCATCACGAGACACACCGGTTCGTCAGCAACCGTGAGGTTGAAGAGGTCGGTGTCTCCGCCCATATCGAGCCCGACAACCCATACGCCTGCAGCACGAAGTTCGCTGATCGCGTTTGGAAGACCGCCAACGAGTGCCATTGGCAAATACTCAACGGCACCAGCGGCTGACTTCGTGACGGTTGGAGTGATGTGCACCGCACGATGTTTTGGAAGCACAACTCCCGTAACGCCCGCGCACTCGGCCGATCGAAGCAATGCGCCAAGGTTGCCCGGATCAGTAACACCATCCATTGCGAGCAAGAACGGAGGTGCACCGTTTGCACTCTTCCGCTTGGCGAGATCGAGAAGGTCGTAATCTTCAAGCTCATCGGCGCGAGCAACAACACCTTGCGGTGATTCGGTGCGAGCAACACTGAACAACTTGGTTCGAGTGACTTCGCGGACCGGAATTTTCATGTCCTGCGCGAGTTCGATGATGTCCAACAACGTGTCGTTGTTTTCCTGTTCCTCGGCGACCATGACTTCGCGAACACGACGTCGGCCAGCGAGCAACAACTC
>CANGMY010000040.1 GCA_947455015.1 Microthrixaceae bacterium
CTGCATGACCTTCTCGAGCACGGGAAGCATGTCCTGCACTGACGAGATCTTCGAGTTCACGAAGAGGATGTACGGGTTGTCGAGCACTGCTTCCTGACGCTCAAGGTCAGAAACGAAGTACGGAGACAGATAGCCCTTGTCGAACTGCATGCCCTCGACGAAGTCGAGATCCATGCCGAAGGTGTTGGACTCTTCAACGGTGACAACGCCGTCCTTGCCGACCTTGTCGATTGCGTCAGCAATCACGCCACCGATAACGGTGTCTGCGGCAGAAATGCTGGCGACCTGAGCGATCTCGGACTTGTCGTCGATCTCCTTGGCCTGCTTCTTGATGCTTTCAACAGCAGAAGCAACTGCCTTTTCGATGCCGCGCTTGAGGCCAAGCGGGCTTGCACCAGCAGCAACGTTGCGAAGACCTTCGCGAACGAGGGCCTGAGCAAGAACGGTGGCGGTGGTGGTGCCGTCGCCAGCGATGTCGTTGGTCTTGGTTGCAACTTCCTTGACCAGCTGTGCACCCATGTTCTCGAAGGGATCTTCGAGTTCAATTTCACGAGCGATGGAAACACCATCGTTGGTGATGGTCGGTGCACCGAACTTCTTGTCGAGGACAACGTTGCGACCCTTCGGGCCGAGTGTCACCTTGACGGCGTCAGCCAGTGCATTCACACCGGCTTCGAGGGCACGACGTGCTTCCTCGTCGAACTTGAGCATTTTTGCCATGTGTCAGATTCCGATCACTTGATGACCGCGAGGACATCGCGGGCGTTGAGGATGAGGACGTCTTGGCCATCGACGGTGATTTCGGTGCCGCCGTACTTGGAGTAGACGACGGTGTCGCCCTTCTTGACGTCGACAGGGATGACCTCGCCGGTCTGTTCGCTGCGACGGCCGGGGCCGACGGCAAGAACTTCACCCTGCTGGGGCTTTTCTTTGGCGGTGTCGGGGATGACCAGACCGCTGGCGGTCGTTGCTTCGCTTTGTCCGGGAAGGACCACGATGCGGTCTTCGAGGGGCTGAAGGTTCATAGCTGGAGCCTCCGTAGGCAGTTGGTAATTGTGCTTGTAGTAGCACTCGCGGGATGCGAGCGCTTAGCACTCTCCGCGTGGGACTGCTAACGATAGGCCCCTGACCCCCAGAGTCACAACCCGGGATCCGGAGAATCTCACGAAAGGGTCGAAACCAGTTTCAGGTTGGGATCGGCACCGGTGTCGAGAGGCGAGGGTCCATCAGACTGGAGGCGGTACCAGCCGGCCGCAGCCACCATCGCGGCATTGTCGGTGCACATCGCCCGACTGGGCAGGAAGGCCCGGAGCCCATCGGCCACGCAAGCATCGAGCAGTCGTTCCCGCAGCAGCGAGTTGGCCGCTACTCCCCCAGCCAGGCAGAGGCCTTTGGCGCCGTGGTCACGGGCGGCCCGGCGAGCTTTGGTGACGAGCACATCGACCACCGCTTCCTGGAAAGCAGCCGCAACGTCGGCGGTGTGCACCTCGGGGTTGCGACGCACGTGATTGACGACTGAGGTCTTGAGACCAGAGAACGAAAAGTCGTAACCCTCGTTGAGCATGGCCCGGGGGAACTGCATCGACTGCGGATCGCCCTCCATCGAGATGGCGTCGATCGCGGGGCCACCGGGATATCCAAGACCGAGATAGCGAGCGACCTTGTCGAATGCTTCGCCGGCGGCGTCGTCGATTGTGGAACCAAGCACCCGGTACTGGCCGTGTCCTGTCATCAGCACAAGCAACGTGTGGCCACCCGATACCAACAACACAACAACAGGAAGTTCAATTTCCGGATCTTCAAGAAGTGCGGCGTAGAGATGCGCTTCGAGATGGTTCACTGCGACAAACGGAACATCCCAAACAAGCGCGAGCGCTTTTGCTGCACTCACACCAACGAGAAGCGCACCGATGAGACCAGGACCAACTGTTGCCGCAACTGCATCAACGTGGTCGTCTTGGATACCCGCTTCGATCAACGAACGCGCAACAACAGGAATCAGAAGTTCCACGTGCGCGCGACTAGCGATTTCAGGAACAACACCGCCATAACGTGCGTGAAGGTCGATCTGGCTCGAAACAACCGACGACAGGACTTGGTGACCATCGACCACGACTGCTGCAGCGGTTTCATCGCAGCTTGTTTCGATTCCGAGGACGCGAGTTCCGCTCATGCAGGTTCCTTCTGTTCGATCGGGGCACCCGGAAGTTGTTCCTCAATGAACGCGAGGCGTTCGGCGTACTCGGGAGAATCGATGTCGTGTGCCCACAAGACCAGTGCGTCTTCTGTGGGATCTTTGTAATAGTCCTTGCGCACACCAGACGGCGCGAATCCGAATCGGCGATAAAGCGCCAGCGCAGCTTTGTTCGATGCTCGAACTTCAAGCGTGATGGAGTCGGAGCCACGTGCAATCGCACGGCGAGCAAGTTCGAGCATGAGACGCGTACCAATTCGTGCGCCCTGCACTGCGGGGTCCACCGCAACAGTTGTCACGTGACCTTCACCTACGACATAGAGCAGGCCCGCAAAGCCGACAACGCGCTCATCATGGTCGGACAGGGCAACGATGTAGTCACGTTCATCGCGACGAACTTCAGCAAGAAAAAGCCCTAGCGACCACGGCGTGGAACTGGTTTGTTCTTCGATGCGAAGAACATTCCGCAAATGCCGGCGTCTCATCGTGGTGATCGCCACCATCGAATTCGTGGTCGTCATATTCAAACGCCCGGTCTCGTTGACCAGTTGATTTCTGCATCGGGTTTACGCAGATACATGGGCTCGAGGTCCCATGGCTTCACCCACTGCTCACGAAGTGCTTGTGCATGGGCAAGCATCACAAGGGACGTTGCATTCGGGTAGGCAAAGCCTTCTTCAGCGATTTCACACTTCTTCAAACCATCGAAGACTTCGCTGTAGCGAATGGCACCGTCGCCGACGAGCAAGCATTCCTCGCCCGACGCCATCAGTTCTGACGCGAGATCGTCCGGGCTGCCGACCTGATGTTCAGTGATGCGCTGAATGCCACCGGGGACCTGGCGATAGAAGGCGTAAAAGAGTTCACCGCGACGGGCATCGATGGTTGCGACGATGAGGCGCGAAGTGAAGCGGACTGGGAAAGCCAAGAGGTCGAGGCTCGGCACGCCGATCATCGGAACATCAAGGGCGTAGGCCATTGCTTTTGCTGCGGCAACGCCGACCCGAAGGCCCGTAAAGAGGCCAGGGCCGAGGTCAACAGCGACAACGCTGATTTCTGAAAGTTCGATACGAGCTTGTTTGCAGGCGAACTCAATTGCAGGGGTCAGAACTTCGGCATGCTGACGACCGCGACTCGATTGCGTTGCGGCAAGCACGCCTTCGTGACCACCAACAGCAACCGAGACCTGCATCGTTGCGGTGTCTATTCCAACAATCAGCATCAGTCGTCTCCGTCGGGTTCGTGGATCCACGGAGAAACCGCGGTGGCAACTGCACGGATACGCGCACTCCATCGAGGACCAACTGGAACGAGTTCGAGAACGCGCACGTCGTCTGCTGCGCCGGTGGGATCAACCGAAATCGCGACTTCATCGAACGAGAACCGAATCTCGAGATAGTCAGCGGGAAGCGCGGGCGCTACGGAATCGCCCCACTCGATAACTGTCACGCCGCCATCGTCAAGCATTTCTGGAACACCGAGGTCGAGGACCTCGCTAAGCGCTTCGAGCCGATACACATCGAGATGATTGAGTTCGAGGCGACCCTCGTAGGTATTCACCAAAGTGAATGTTGGCGAGGTGATGAGATCGTCGATGCCGAGGGCTGCTCCGAAGCCTTGCGTGAATGCAGTCTTTCCCGCACCCAGATCGCCGGCGAGAAGTATGAGGTCGCCGGGACGCGCCAACTCAGCGAGGGCAGCGGCGAGTTCTTTCGTCGCTGCCGGCGAGGTCGTGCGGGTGAAGATCATCCGTTTAATCCTCGCGGATAGAAGCGCGGAACTCGGGGCCCAATCCCACAAACAATTTCGTAGGCAATTGTGTCGAGATGGCCAGCGACATCTTCGGCGGTGATCGTTGCTTTGCCTTGCGTGCCAATAAGCACAACTTCGTCGCCCACTTCAATGTGATCGTCTCCGCAATCAACCATGAGCTGATCCATGGTGACCACACCGACGATGGGGCGTTTCTTGCCGCCAATCAGAACTTCGCCACCGACAAGGCCGAGGCGGCGGGGCACGCCGTCGGCGTAACCGATCGGAACGGTCGCAACCGTGCTGTCCGTATCGAATCGGTGACGGAGGCCGTAGGAAATTCCTTCACCAGCTTTGACTCGCTTTACCGTCGAGACTTCGGCACGCAGCGAAAGTGCGGGGCGGAGGTCTGGAGTGCCAGGAAGGTCAGGCGTAGGGGCGATGCCGTACACCGCGATACCAACACGCACGAGGTCGTAACGACCCCGCGGGTGTGCAATCGCAGCAGCAGAGTTTGCCGAGTGGCGTATGGACGGGAAGATTCCCGCCTCGCCCAACTGAGTCAGCACCGCGTCGTAACGATCGAGTTGTTCGTCAGTGAAGGGATTTTCGGGTTCGTCAGCCACAGCGAAATGAGTGAAGACGCCTTCGAGGACCAGTTCTGGTCGCTTCACAACTTCACGGGCAAGCGAGAGGGCATCGGCCGGTGCAACGCCGACCCGGTTCATGCCGGTATCGACCTTCACATGAACAGGAACGACTTTGCCCTGCTCACGAGCAGCATTAGCGAGGAGTTCAACGGCGATCGGCGAAGTGATGCACACGCGCAGGTCGTAACGAACAACGGCGACCAAGTCTGCGAGCCGCGGTTGCGAAAGAAGAAGTATCGGGGCGGTAATCCCTGCTTTGCGGAGAACCGCCGCTTCTTCAATGAGTGCAACTGCGAGCCAATCAGCACCGGCATCAAGCGCCGCTTCGCTCACGGCAATTGCTCCATGGCCATAACCATCTGCTTTTACAACGGCGCACACCAACGACGGCGCAACCAATGTGCGCAGAACGCCCACGTTGTGGGCGATCGCTCCGAGATCAACCTCGGCGCGTGCGGCGCGCATGCTGCTACTTGCCCGCGTCCTGTTCGTTCACGATCGCGCGAACGATGTCGCCTCGAGCAACGATGCCAACAATCGCACCGGAGTCATCGACAACGGGAAGCCGGTCGGCGCCCTGCTCGTGCATGATCGTGGCCGCGTGTTCAACGGTGTCATCGGGGCCAAGTGTCGGCGCAGGATCACTCATAACTTCACCAACAGTGGAGCCAAGTGCCTTCTCGATATCGCGATCGAACTGTTTCTTCGAGGAAGGAAGTTCGATGTAGGCACCGAGCAGGGTGATCACGGTCGGGAGGTGGACTCGAGCTTCTTCAACGATGAGATCAGCGGTGGAGAGCAACCCAACGATCGAGCCATCGGAGTCGACCACGGGGGCGCCATCGACGTCGCGGACGAGCATGGTCCGCATGGCATCCATCACGTTGTCGCCGGGGGCGAAGGTCAGGACATTGCTGGCCATGACCTCACGAACAGGCAGTTCTCGCAGCATCGTTCCTCCAGGATCCGCGCCGCTAGGGCCGCAGAAAGGTCAAGTCGTCAAGCACGGCTGGGAGGTGAGCGATGACATCGCCCGCTACCAGTCCACGGCGCCAGCCTAGGGCTCCGGCTCGTCCGTGGATGAATGCGCCACCGGCCGCGGCACGAAGGGGATCAACGCCACATGCCAGCAATGCGCCAATGATTCCGGCCAGGACATCGCCCGTTCCCGCCGTTGCCAACCGTTGATCGCCAGCAATGGAGACGAGTACCTCGCCACCGGGAGCAGCAACGACTGTTGATCTGCCCTTAAGGAGCACGATTGCGCCGCTCTCGGCTGCAAGGGCGCGGGCATCAGCGATGCGATCCTCACCGGGAGCACGACCAGCGAGTCGCGCGAATTCGCCATCATGCGGAGTAAGCACGGTGGTTTCAGAAACGAAACGCGATACCTCGGTGCCCAGCGCAGTGAGGCCGTCGGCATCGACAACAGTCGGCACTCCCCGCCCAGTCGCTGCAGCCACAACCTGTCGGATCTGTTCCCTCGTTATCTCAGCGATCCCAAGACCGTTCCCGATCACGAGCGCATTGAATCGAGCGAGATCGGCAATGACATCAGTCGCCCACGCTTCCGCTGAAAGATCCGTTCGCACCGCTTCAATCGGAAGGTCGGCCGCTGGACCGCCCGGAGTCGAAACCCTCACATAGCCCGCGCCGGTTCGAGCCGCAGCACCCGAACACAATGAGGCCGCGCCACCCATACCCGGGCTTCCGGCGACGACCCACACCGCGCTCTGCCATTTATGCGCGTGACTTGACGGTTCAGGAACCCAAGATGCAACTGCAGCGGCGCCCACGAGATGTGCGCTCGCGTTGCGTGTGTCGAGTCCGATATCGGCAACAGCGAGTTCGCCGCTGCACGCGAGGCCATCACCAAACACGTTGCCGGGTTTGAGGGCAGCAAATGAGATCGTCACGTCGGCTTCAAGAACATCGCCAACGCATGAACCGTTACGACCGTCAATTCCCGACGGGATGTCAACAGCAAGAACGAGACAACCCGGGGGCGCGATCGGCGCATCCCACTCGCCACGGAATCCCGTGCCGTACGCCGCGTCGATCACGAGATCGCAATCGGGGAGAACTTCGGGTGCATCTGCGGCGCTGACGACCGTGACGTGTACGCCTTGCGCGCGTAGGCGCGTTGCGGCATCACGTCCGTCGTTACCGTTGTTCCCCTTGCCAGCAAGCACCACGACGCGTCTCCCGTAGGCACCGCCGAGCATTTCGAGAGCTTTGCGCGCAACTGCTCCACCCGCTCGATGAATGAGTTCTTCAACGGATTCGGATGCAGCGCGATCGATCGCATTCATTTCTTCGGGCGTCACGATGGGAACCAATCCCCCACCGTCGATTGCATCGTGTTGTGGCAATGCCTGCGCACCAACAGGACCGAACATCGGTGTCGCAGCATCTGCACCAAGCGCAACGACGACGGCCTGCGCAACGATTTCTGAATGGCTCAGTGTGAGCCTCCAGGTTCTGATTCCCTGTTGATCAGCAAGTGCAGCAGCGCGCCCCGTTAACGAAAGCGATGGCCGTCCATCTTCATCACGGAGTACTTCGATCTCGTGCCAGTCGGCAGCACCAATACCGACACCCATTGCTTTCAGCACTGCTTCCTTCGCAGCGAAGCGAACAGCAAAGCGTTCTGTGGGATCAGACCGACGAAGTGCGTAGTCCCGCTCGGCCGCTGTGAAAAGTTTTTCGATGAGCCCAGATCGGCGCTCGAGCACTCGACGGAATCGATCGAGATCAACCAGATCGTTTCCGATTCCCAGAATCATGAGCGCCAGTGTTCGGCCAGCAAGTTCACCGGTTCGGTCATCAACTCAATGACAGGAACATCGATCAATAGATCATCGCGGAACACCGGTTCGGTTTCAGTCACTGCGTGCTTAATGGCGGCATATCGATTTCGATAACCCTGCAAGACCGATCGCAATGCAGGAAGCGCAAGGTCGTCACGCAAGCGAACGTGCAGCAATGACAGGCCGGTGGTTTCGCCGTCCTTGATCTCGGGCACGATGACCACCGTGCGACCGTCGTTGCGGCCCTTTGCGACCAACACGGTGTGTTCCACCGCTACGAGACGCTTGGTGCCACGAAGTTGCGGGTCGTCCGTCGTTCGACTTTGCAGATCGCGAGCGAGGCCGCCTCGATCGACGATGACAACGCGGGCTTCGTCGCGACCAGCAGCATCGACATGACCCTCGATCGCGTAACGCGTGTAGCCAAGAACTTCGTCGACAAGCGGTTCAAGTGCAGAGAGTGTGCGCAGCGTCGAATAGGTAAGACGATCACGCGAGACACCGGTGCTAAGTACTTCCTTCACCAGCGGAACCTGCATGAGCGTTTCGTCGCTGCGGGAAATTCCAACGGTGACGGTCTTGGCCTGATGCTTGATGGCATCGACAGGACGGGTGAGCTCATCGATTGCTGAAGTAAGTGCCGCGACCAAATCTTCGAGAACAACGGCGGGTGTACCGACCTTGCCATACTCGACTTGGTAGGACTCCAAAGGCACTGAGCCGAGAGCGAACCGCCAAACGGTGGCCAAACGCACTGCAGAGCTTGCTTCGAGGTGACCGTTGTACTCACCGTTACGAAGGCCATCGAAATATCGAGACGCAAGAACCGTGAGCAGTGGGCGCAATCTTTCGAGCAATGATTCGCCATCTCCGGGCAGACCATCGGCTACCGCCGAATCGATCGCAGCGCGGGCCTCTCGAAGCGGTCGGGCCTGCGCATCGATTGCGAGCGCGGCCTCATAACCAAAGAGGTGGCCGACCATTGCGGAAAGGATGAAGGCGAGTCGAGGATGAACTTCGGGAACGGCAATGACTTGGAGCGCCGCTGAAAAACGCTCTTCGCCTTGCGTCGCGATCACAACTGGCGCTGCCTTATGGGCGCGGTAGATCGCGACTTCCTTGGCGACGTCGTCGGCGGTTGAGCCTTGGAGGCCAGCCGCACAGACAAGAATCATTGGCTCGGAGGACAGGTCGATGTGTTTCTTGTCTTCTGTGCCATCGCAAGCAATCGCCTTGTAGCAAAGCTCAGAAAGCTTGATGCGAACTTCTTCCGCAGCAATGCGGTTCGCTCCATTGCCGACAATCGCCCAATAACGACGAGAAGGCGCAACCCGTTGCGCAGCAGCCTCGATGTCGTCACGCAACGCGAATGTGCGTTCCAACGCATCGGGAATCTGTCGAAGCCCATCAAGAATCGAACTGCGTTCCGGCGAAGTAACACCGATGGCATCAGCGAGCGCAGCGGCAAGCAGGAAACACGCTGCGATCTGCGCGTAGAACGCCTTTGTGGAAGCGACGCTCATCTCGACGTCACGCCCATCAGAGGTATAGAGGACGCCGTCGGCGCGATCAGTGAGGTCGCTATTGCGACGATTCACAATTGCGACAACATGCGCACCGCGAGCACGCACTAAATCAACGGTTCGGTTGGTATCTGTTGTGGTGCCCGACTGACTCACAGCGACCACAAGAGTGTCCGCCATTGAATCGGCAAGATGAAAGCCACTGAGTTCAGTAGCGAGAATCGCTTCCACCGTTACCGGAGATGTGGGCGCAAACGCTGCGAGACCTTCGAGAAGCGCCCGAGCCGCTACGGCTGCCGTTCCCTGCCCGATGGCCAGAATTCGGGTGATCGAGCCGTCGGCCAATGCCACACGCAATTCGGGCGACAAGACATCGTCTCCAAGGAGCACATCAGAATGACCATCGATTTCGACCAACTTGCCCCGCAATGTCTTGCGGAATGAAGCAGATGCTTCTCCGATTTCCTTGAGAAGGAAATGCGGTGAGTCGCCACGATCGATGTCGCGAGTGGTGATCTGCGCAGCGGCAAGATCTTCAACTGTGACGGCAATGGGTGTGCCGTCGTAAGCCCAACGTTCGATTCCTTCACGATCGCCCGCCTTTGCACCGACCAATCGAACGACCTGGCCACTACTCGCGGGGTTCGTGGGGTCGACGGGAATGTCACCATCAAGTCGAAGGTACGAGGACGTCTCTTCAACGACGCCGTAAGGCTCGCTCGCAACGATGAAGGAATCTTCAGCGAGACCGATGTAAAGCGCTTGCCCGCTTCCGCGCAACGCAAGCAACAGTGAA
>CANGMY010000041.1 GCA_947455015.1 Microthrixaceae bacterium
ATGGGTCCGAGCCAGGTCGAGGTGTGCCTCAATCATCCGAACGTGAAGATGATCGTGAATGCCCTCGGACCGCCTCCGCTCTATGTCATTGAACGGGCCCACGAGGCAGGAATCCTCGTCGGCGGCTTGGCCGGCTCCAAGGTTCATGCCGAGCGTCAGGTTGCGATCGGCGTCGATGTCATCGTTGCGCAGGGCACCGAAGCGGGTGGCCATTGCGGCGAGATTTCTACGATGGTGTTGGTGCCCGAGGTCGTCGATGCTGTGGGGCCGGACATCCCGGTGCTCGCTGCTGGCGGCATCGCAACAGGCCGGCAGATGGCCGCTGCGATTGCTCTCGGCGCTCAGGGGGCCTGGACCGGCTCAATGTGGCTCACCGTTTCCGAAGCCGATACCAATCCCGCAGCACTCGAGAACATGCTTGCTGCCACCTCGCGCGACACCGTTCGCTCAAAGGCGATGACTGGCAAGCCGGCGCGTCAGTTGCGCACGGCCTGGACCGATGCGTGGGAATCGGAAGATTCGCCCGGAACGTTGCCTATGCCATTGCAGGGAATTCTTCATCAAGAGGCCGGTCGCCGTACTCAGCGGGTCGGCACTCGCGAGCTGATCGGCTTCCCAGTTGGACAGATCGTCGGTCGACTCAACAAAGTCCGGCCGACAAAAGATGTTGTGCTCGAGATGGTCGAAGAGTGGATCGATACCACCGAACGCATGGCCTCAATTCTGAACGACTGACAAAGGCCATGTACGACGGCCCTCGTTTGCTCCCGACTGACACACTGTCCGCACGTCCCTTAGAGGAGTCCTAATGACTGACACATTTGTAGATGCACCGCTTCTCCACGAGGCATCGACCTACGCACACGGCGTTCCCTACGACTACTACGGATGGCTTCGTGACAACGACCCCGTGGCATGTCTCGATCATCCCTCGTATCAGGGTGAGAAATTGTGGGTGGTGACTCGCTACGCCGATGTGCAGCAGGTGTCGCGCGATGCGTCCACCTATCGCAACGCTCCGGATCCGTTCATTGACGATGGCATCAATGAACCAGCTTCTGGTGGCAGCGATCAGTTGATGATCAGTCTCGATGCTCCTGATCACATGAAATTGCGCAAGATCATCAACAAGGGCTTCACGCCTAAGCGTGTGGCCCAGTTGGGCGACATGCTTCGCACGCGAACCAACGACATCATCGATGGCCTTGCCAGCCAGAACAGCGCAGACCTCGTTCACGATCTCGCGTTGTGGCTGCCGCTGCATGTGATCGCCGACATGGTTGGTGTACCAGAGGAAGATCGTGCCCAGGTCTTCGACTGGACAGAAAAAACCTTTGGTTTCGATGCTTCAGTGACTCCAGAAGAACGAGCACAGGCTGCAACGGACATGTTCATGTACGCCGATGCCATGTGCTCCGAGCGAGCTGACAATCCGAGCGACGATCTGATGAGCGTTTTGCTTCATGCCGAGGTCGAAGGCGAGAAACTCACGGCATTCCAAATTGAATTGTTCTTCATGCTTCTGCAGAACGCTGGTTCGGAGACAACTCGAAATCTGATCACTACCGGAACGCTCGCACTTCTTCAGAATCAAGATCAGTGCGACATTGTTCGAAATGATCTTTCCGTCATCCCAACAGCAATCGAAGAGTTACTCCGTTTCTCGACCCCGGTGATTCAGTTCACTCGCACCGCAACCGTCGATACCGAACTTGGTGGCAAGAAGATCAGGGCCGGCGAGCGCGTGCTTATGGTCTACGCATCGGCCAATCGCGACGAGCGCGCGTTCGAGAATCCCGATTCCATCGATGTACGGCGCAATCCCAACGATCACGTTGCGTTCGGAGCCGGTGGTCCGCACTTCTGTTTGGGTGCGAACCTTGCTCGAATCGAGGGCCGAATCATGTTCGAGGAGATTCTCACTCGCTTCGAGGGACTGCGGTTCGTCGGAAACCCCGAGACCTATCCGCGGGTGCACTCGAATCTCATCGATGGTTATGCCCATGTCCCGATCGAATGGGACAGCATCGCTGCGCCGGCCTAAGAAGGTGGCATCCGCTGAATAGCGGAAGAGAAGACGCGAAGAGGGCCGAGCCGCTTGGGCCGGCCCTCTTTCAATCTGAGTGAATTGTGCGAATCAGGCCTTGACGGCTTGTGCCTCGATTTCAAGCTTGATCTTTTCGCCGACGAGTGCGCCACCGGTATCAACTTTCACATCGAAGTTGAGGCCGAAATCGCGGCGGTTGATTTCGCCGATCGCGCTGAATCCAACACGGGTGCCACCCCACGGGTCGGGGGAGACGCCTTCGAATTCAAGATCGAGTTCAACGGACTTGGTCACGCCCTTGATGGTGAGATCACCGGTGAGGACATACTCCGCTCCATCGCCCCGGATGCCGGTGCTGACAAAGGTCATGTTGGGGTAGGTCTCAACATCGAAGAAGTCGGCACTTTTGAGGTGACCGTCGCGGCCTTCGTCGCCTGTGGTGATCGATGCCATTCCAACGGTGGCCTGAACGGTTGAGGCGAGCTTGTCGTCAGCGATCACGACGGTGCCGGAGACGTCGCCAAAGGTGCCACGAACTTTGGTGATGACGAGATGGCGGGCAACAAAGCTGACAATTGAGTGGCTGGGATCGATGTTCCAGGTTCCTGGAGTGAGGTCATCGAGGTTTGGCATAGGGACTCCTAGTAGTTGATTTCCTTGTGTGCGCAAGTATTGCAGCAAATGCTTGCGTTCGCAACTATTGCGTGATCACGGACTAGGATCGGGTCATGGCTTCCGGAAGATCAACTCAAACTGTTGCGACACAAGTTCGCTGGCTTGATGACGACGAGATGGCGACGTGGTTGCTCATGGTCGAAGTCAATACGGCAATCCAAGCAGCCATCGAAGAAGATCTCGCTCCCCACGGTCTAACGAGTGGTGATTACGGCGTACTTGCGCGTCTTTCTGGATCGCCCGACCATCGACTTCGAATGTGCGACCTCGCTGAGGTCCTTCATGTCTCACCCTCTGGCCTGACTCGGCGCCTCGACGGACTTGTTCGTGATGGCTTTGTTGCACGCGAGCCGTCAGCAGATGACCGCCGAGTGATGTTGGCGGTTCTTACGGATGATGGCTACAAAAAACTGCAAGGCGTCGCGCCTGATCATGTCGCAACAGTTCGTCGTCAGTTCATCGACCATTTGTCGCGGGCACAACTGCGAAACGTGGGCGCTGCGCTTCGGGCCGTGCAAAATGGAACCGATACTTTTCAAGGCAGCGACTGAGCTTTCGCTCGATTTATTCGAACTTCGCACCAATCATGCGTAAGAGCCCCACAGTGTCTTCAGGTTGGTCGGGAGCCTTTGGTCCTGGGATCCAGTGAACTGGACCCTGCGCGCTGTTGTAGTGAAACGAACCATGGGTTTCGTAACGTTCCCACCACACTGGCGATCGTGGATCGCGGCCAACGCTGATGCCTTCAAACGGTGACATTGCGTAGAGCATTGGTACCTCAGGGTGTTCATCGAGGGTCGCGCCATCGATCGTGAGCGAGAGCTTCCAGGTGTTGCCTCCGATTGCATCGAACGAACATTCCAGAAGGTGATCTCCAACTTCCAGTGAAGGGCCGAGGAGTTTGGTCATTGTTCCGCGACCATCATTGAAGACGAGTGCGGGGCGTCGGTCTTCGAGCACGTAGAGCGCGTAGCCGCCACTTTGATCTCCGTGCGCAGCGATCGTGCCGAGTGACGCTTCAGTGACTGTGATTGGAGCTTGAAATTGAAACGATGAAAGCCAGATGAGTTGGAGCGATCGCCAGCGTTCAAGTGTCGGTGTTCTGGGCCAGACCGAAAGCGGCTGTTGAACGATCTCGGTTTCGGGCGGCCGGAGGACGTATTTCAGGCCGGTTCCTTCATCAAGCGGAAAGACCTGTCCGTCCCATGCCGCATCGTTCCAGGCGGCGATGAGTTCGGCCAATTTCTCGGGCTCCGACTCGGCGAGGTTTGTGAGCTCAGTGCGATCGTTCGCGAGGTTGTAGAGCTCCCATTCGCTGTCGCTAAACGGCGTAAATGGTTGATGGAGCGTGACGACTTCCCATCCGTCTCGGTAGAAGCCGCGGTGCCCGATCATTTCGTAGAGAGCTTCTGTGCGCTGTGGGGGAGCGCCTGCGTCTCGCAAGGTCGGCGCCATGCTTGATCCGGTACGTGGCTTGACCTGATTCCCGTTGCGTGTTGCGGGGGCATCGATGCCGATGAGTTCGAGAAGCGTTGGGAAGATGTCGGAGACATGTGCGTACTGTCCACGCAACTCGCCGCTGCTGATCTGACCAGCGTTCCACGAAAATAGAAACGGAACGGTGTGGCCGCCGGCGTGGGTATTGATCTTGTACAGACGAAATGGCGTGTTACCCGCCATCGCCCATCCGCGTGGGTAATGCGGCGAGGTCTGTGGTCCGCCGATGAGATCAAGGCGGTCGAAGTCGGTGTCGATGTCGTCGCCAGCGGTGAGGTGCACCATGTACGCGCTCGTGCCAACCATTTCCCCTTCGCGTGACGCGCCGTTATCGGAAGTGAAAATCACGATGGTGTTGTCGAGCTCGCCCATGTCGTCGAGTGCATCGAGTAGTCGACCTGTGTTCTCGTCGACGTTTCTGACCATGGCGGCGAAAACTTCCATATAACGGGCGTAGAGGCCTTTCTGCGTCTCGCTCAATTCGTCCCATGGGTCGACATCGTTGTTGAGTTCAGTATTTCGCGGAGCGAGAACAACGTCGTTGCCGACGACGTTGAGTTCCTTCTGGCGGGCGAATCGACGGAGACGAAGCTCGTCCCAGCCGACGTCGTAGTTGCCCTTCTGTGCTGCGATATCCGCATCTTTGGCATGCAACGGAGCGTGGATTGCTCCGTGCGCGATGTAGAGGAAGAAGGGCTGCTCTGGCGCAGACGCTTTGCCGGCCCGCACCATGGCGATCGCTTCTTCAGTGATGTCGTCAGTGAAGTAGTAGCCGTCGGGGTAGGTGTCGGTTTCCACTGGAGTGTTGTCGCGAACCAAGCGGTGGGGCTGATGAAGGTTCGTAAAGCCATCGAGAAATCCGTAGAACTGATCGAAGCCGCGCTGGCAGGGCCAAGAATGACGCGGCCCTGCGTCGGATTGATCGGAGTCTTTGGCCAGATGCCACTTGCCGACCATGTACGTGGCGTAGCCGTTCGCTCGAAGCGTTTCGGGAAGGGTGATGACATCTTCAGCGAGTTCCATTGCGTAGCCAGGGAAGCCCGGATCAGAGTGTGCGACGGTGCCGACTCCGGCTGCGTGTGGATTCATTCCGGTGAGAAGGGCCGCTCGAGTGGGTGAGCACATCGGCGTCGAATGGAAGTCGGTGTACTGAAGTCCGCTCTGGGCAATGCGGTTGATGTTCGGTGTCTGTATCTCGCTGCCGTATGGGGCGGTGTCTGCGTAGCCGAGGTCGTCGCAAAGAATCACGACGACGTTGGGCGCACCGTCAGGGGCTGTTGGACGCTCGGGCCACCATGATTCTGAGGTCGCGAAAACCTTCCCGACTTTTCCGTGAAATCCGGGATAGGTGCCATTGGCTTCGTTGTTGCTCATCTCATCCCTTCAAAGCAGGTCTAGGACTGAGCGTAGTTGGCGCCGTAAATCGGCATTCGTGCTCCCGCTCAGTTTCCGGCGGTACCGGACACGAGCGTCGTCACCTGAAAGCCACCACAAGCGCTGTATGCGGCGGTGATGGTGAGCGACGCAGTGTTGTCAGGTGGATACACCCGAAGCTGAGCGGAGGTGGGGTCGCATTGAGCGCCCATACCTGCAGCGCTCGTGTGCAAGGTTGCACTCGCAGTTCCACCGGGTTGGATCATTACCGTTGAGCCTTCAGCACCTTCGCGAGATGCGGGCTGACCGAGTTGCTTTCCGCTTGCATCAACGAGCGATACTCCCGGGAAGCCGCGGAGGTCGCACGCCTTTGTGCCTGTGTTGGTGAGGACGAGAGCGGTGTACCTCTGACCGGCTCCCGACTGCGTATCGCCAAGGCTCCCCTTGAGTTGGTCGGTCGTGCAGTGAGTGCTCGACACTGTTGAACTTGGGCTGGGAGTGGTCGTTGATGCAGATGACTTCGCGGTCGTGGTCGTGTCTTTTGAGGACGAGGCGTTGTTGGATCCTGAACTGCACGCGGCAGCGCCAAGGACCAAGAGGGCGGAGAGGGAGATTCCAGCAAGGATTTTTCTCATGGGTTGAGGCTATGGGTGGCTGCTGCGGCCTGAGGGGATGGACGTTCAACCAAGCATGCCGAAGTAGGCCAAGATGTTGGAAGTTGCTCCGAATCGGGGCAGTTCTCTAAGGGGGAGATCAATGGACGCCGATGTCGTCTCGACATTTCAGATGACCGGACAAGATGTGCCTTGGTTGCTGGCGCGTTTGGCGGAGCGGCGCCCGGATCATCCTGTTCTCGTCTGGGAACCACGCAGTGGTGAGGTGCAGACATGGACCTACTCCCAGTTCTGGGCCGATGTGCGCCGTCTTGCCGCAGGTTTGCAACGCAATGGCATCAAAAAGGGCGACAAGGTCATCATCCACTCCGACAACAGCCCTGAGATGGTGCTTGCTTGGTACGCGTGCGCAACCGTCGGCGCAGCCGGCGTTACGACAAATACTCGTTCCGTTGCCGCAGAACTCACGTACTTCACGGACCACACGAATGCAGTCGCCGCGATCACGCAACCGCAGTATGCGGCGGTTGTCGCGGCGAGCGGTCCGAATCTCAAATGGATCGCTGTCACTTCCGATAATTCCGGCGAGCCCGCAACCGCTGAGCAAGCGGTGCCTGGTCTTTTGTCTTTCGATGACCTCTTTGCCGATATCGAAGAGTTCATTCCTCGACCAGCCGAACCGATGCTTCCCGTCGGCATCATGTTTACGTCGGGAACCACGTCGCGTCCGAAGGCTGTCGTGCACACTCACGCCAATACGTTGTGGGGCACACGAGTTGGCCCTGACAACATCGGCGCCGACCCCGATTCGGTGTATCTCATCTTCTTGCCGTTCTTCCATGTCAATGCCCAGTCATGGTCGATGTGGTCGATCCTCGGCGTGGGCGGCACCGTTGTGCTGCAGCCGAAATTCTCTTCAAGCCGTTTCTGGGAGGTTGTTGTCAAGCACAGCGTCTCTCATATTTCTTTGATCCCGTTCGTGTACCTCGCGGTGCAGGGTCAGCCGATTCCGGAGAACAAGCTCAAGGCAGCGGTCTTCGGTGCGATCGCTCCGCCGCTCGAAAACTTGATCGGTTGTCGCGTGTTGGCCGCATACGGAATGACCGAGACAGTCACTCACGCGACTCGTTCCGGTCTGCACGGAGACATTCCGCCCGGTTCGCTCGGCAAGGCAACGCCAGGGTACGAAACTTTGATCGTCGACCCTGAGACGGGCGAGGTGCTTGACGATGGTCGCGTAGGCGAACTGTGGTTGCGTGGCACACGAGGCATCCAGTTGTTCTTGGAGTACTACGACAACGACGATGCCAACAAGAAGAGCTTCACCGAAGATGGTTGGTTCAAGACCGGTGACATGGTCCGCATGGGTGATGGTGGAGCAATCTTCTACACCGAGCGCGACAAAGACATGCTCAAAGTCGGTGGCGAGAACGTGTCGTCGAAAGAGGTTGAAGATCTCTGTCGCACGGTTCCGGGAGTTGGCGACGTCGCTATCGTCGGCAGGTCTCATCCGATGCTCGATGTCGTGCCAGTTGCGTTCGTTATTAAGGGTGCAAATGCTCCTGCCGATGCCGAGCTCGAGGCTGCGATTCTTGAGCTCTGCAAGCAGAACCTTTCGGACTTCAAGGTTCCCCGAGCTGCGTACTTCGTTGACGATTTCCCACGCGCAACTCTCGAGAAGATCGCAAAGAACCAACTTCGGGACATTGCTGACGCAATGCCGGAACCGTTCTAAGGGGGAACAACAATGTCTCTGACGCCATTCGATGAATTCCCGATTCACCAAGTTCCGAAGCCAATTGCGCTTTCTGGCACCACGGATCGAAACTCCTACGGCCGTTACTGGTTCGGAGCGACGCACCGTGGCGGAGAGTTCCAAATCGAGATTGCCTTTGGTCGTTATAACAACCTCCAGGTGCAAGACACATCGGTGTCGATCTCGCGCAACGGATCGCAGCACGCGTTCCATGCTTCTCGTCGGGCGTCAGACGATCCAACAGAACTCACAATTGGCCCGGCGACACTCGAAATTGTCGAACCGTTCCGTCAATTGCGCTACTCCGTTGCACCGAACGAAACCGGGATCACGTGCGATATGCGCTGGCGTTCTCGCGTTGGAGCTTTGCTTGAAGACCACACAGTGATGACAGACGGTCCTCACACAATTCTCGACATGGCCCGCTACATGCAGTTCGGAACTTGGGAAGGATTCGTCGACGTCGACGGCGACCGCACCGAGTTCACGCACGATGAAGTCGTGGGTATTCGTGACCGATCGTGGGGAGTTCGTCCCGTTGGGGCTGCAGCTCCAGGAAAGCCCTCAAGCGGTCCGCCCAATGCATGGCTTTGGTCGCCCATTCATTTTGAAGATGAGTGCGTCGTCGCCGGTTGGTTCCAGAATCCCGGCGGCACCTTTTGGCGTCCTGACGGCCACCGCATTGCGGAGATCGCACCGGTTCCAGCCAGCGTCACCCTTGACGACGCATCGGTTCGTCGATTCGATCCAGTCGGCCAACGATTGACGTTTCAGTCAGGTACGCGTTGGGTAACGCATGCCGAAATCGACCTCTTGGGCGACGATGGCGAGGAAATCGTTCTGGAACTCGAACCGCTGTCACGTTTCGATATGCGTGCCCTTGGTTACATGAATCCCGATTGGGGTCATGGTTTGTGGCACGGCGAACTTGATCTCGGTCGCGAAGACTGGAATCTCGCCGAGGTGAGTCCTCAGGATCCGACACATCAGCATGTGCACCACGTCGTTCGCGCTCGCATGGGCGACAAAGTCGGTATCGGTATTTTTGAGCAGATCATCTTTGGACCGCATACGCAGTTCGGGTTCAACGACATTCTCGATGGCGCACCCTGAATGAGCGGTGGGGACGTATCGCTTCTCGGCGTGTACGACGCCGACGGAACGTTCACCGGTGAAGTTCGGTATTGGCTTGGGGCTCGACTTGGTCGGGTCCACTGTTCGCTCTGTGAAATCACCCACGGGCTCTTCCGAGAGAAACCTGAGTGGCGAGAGTGCCGAGATTCATTGAACGTTGAGTTTGCGATGTTTCATCGCGACGACGCTCCACAAGATGTGCTCGATGCCTGTGGCCATCAGCTACCTGCCGTGGTGGCTCGATCGGTCGATGGTGTCGTCGTGATTCTCGGGCCGGGTGATCTTGAAGTACTCGACGGTGACGTTGATCGATTCCACGATGCGTTAATCGCAGCGTGCAATGACCGAGGAATCGCTGTCAATTGACGGGCCGTCAATTTACGATTTTAGAAACGCAACAAGCATGAAGAGTGCGAGTGCTGCTCTACCTGTCCAAGCTGCAGTCCGAAACCAATTTGTTGTGATGAGTCGATCGAGTAGTTCGCTGTTTGGCCCGGCCTCGAGGTGACC
>CANGMY010000042.1 GCA_947455015.1 Microthrixaceae bacterium
GATCCGCGGCGTTGCGGGCCAACTGATCGATGTCGTACATGTCGAAGAGTTCGAAACCGATTGTGTGGCCGACACTCTCGCGACCGGTCTGCATGCCGGTATCGCCCGTAGCGACACAACTCACGGCGAAGAACGTGCGCACCGTGTCGTCTTCGACAAACAAACCGTCGGAGTTCGCAACAAGGATCCGTCGACGGTTGTCGCCATAACTGACCGATACCTGCGAGATGGCGTCGCCAACCGAACGAGCGGCCTCGTCAGCACGAGTGAGGAGTTCAACTTTGCGAGCCTTCGGGACATCGCCTGGATAGGTTTCGATGTCGTAGCCCCGCGATGCCGAACCGCGCGTAAGCGCAACCACATTTGCACCCCCGCCACCGCCACGCGCTGCGGCTGCTGCCGCTTCGGCTGCAGCGATGAGTCCCGCTTCCGTGAGATCGGCGGTGTGAGCGAACCCAGTGGTATCGCCAACGACAACACGGATACCAGCACCCCGGTCGCGTCCAGAGGTGAGTTCTTCGACACGGCCATCGTCAAGGACAGCCGATGCATTGCGGCGATCTTCAGCGAAGACTTCGGCGAATTCGCCACCAGTACGCATCGCAACGCCGAGAACTTCTTCGAGCACCGACTGATCGATCATCTGTTTCTTCTCCGGTCCTGTACTGCGGGAGTCATTACGGAATCCTGCTCCGCTGAGCGTCAGAGCGTACCGGCGATGGCATTGATCCGAGTGCTCAGAACCCAGTTCCCAAGCCCATGCGCGCCCATTCGTAGACTTACGAGATGAATGATCCCCATCGACCGACCACGTTCGGTCCGTCGGACGCCGATGGGGCAGAACCTGGACTCGGCGATATCGCCTCGGTTTCGGTTGAGGGACTCATCGATGCGGTCGAAACCGCTGGCACCAAAAGCGAACGCCGCCACCGTTGGGCTCTTCCCTTGCGTCTTGCGGTCAGCCTCCTCATGCTGGGAGTGCTGTGGTGGAAATTCCCCGAAATCAACTGGGGCGATCTCGTGCCGGCGTGGAACCTCAACACGATCCTCTGGCTTCTCGCTGCTACAGCGATGACGTTCTTGGGAATCGTCCTTTCCGCAGTTCGTTGGCAATCAGTTCTTCGAGCGCTCGGACTTCGGGAACGACTTCGTTTGCTGGTACCGCTCTATTTCGCCGGTCAATTTGTTTCGAACGTTCTTCCCACCACCATCGGCGGCGACGTGCTGCGCGTCTCGCGCCTTTCCAAGGCCAACGGCGAACCAGAAACCACGTTCGCATCCGTTGCCCTCGAACGACTCACCGGTTGGCTCGTGCTTCCGCTCATCACCTTCTTCGGTCTCGCAATCAATCCGGGTCTTCGCCAACTCGGCCGCGCAACGTTGCTTGCACTTGCCGTTGCAATCGTCACGCTCGTGGCGCTTGTTGTTGTTCTTCTTGCTGCGAATCATCCACGCCTGGGTGGAAGATTCGCATCCACCGACGGATGGCGACGTTTCGTCGACGCAATCCACCGCAGCATCACCGAACTACGTCGCCAGCCCCTTGCTGCACTTTCAATTCTTGTTGCCGGCCTCGTCTACCAAGTTGCGCTTTGCATCGCCGCTCTCATGGTTGCTGCCGCGCTTGGTTTCAGCTGGCTCGGACTCACCGCGCTTCTCGCCTTCTACCCCGCCGTCCTCATCCTTCAGGTGCTGCCGATCGGCATTGCGGGCCTTGGCGTGCGAGAAAGCGCTTTCGTGCTTTTCCTCGTCCCTCTCGGTGTGCCCGCCGAGAAAGCGGTCGCCCTCGGCCTAGTCCTCTACGTCATCAATGTGGTTGCCAGCCTGTTCGGAGCCCCTGCCTTTGCCGTCGGCGGACAGAAGACTGCAGTAACGGCCTGAACCGCTCCGGCCCGCTCGTCAATTGATGCCCCAGCGATAGGGGGTCACCCCGTGGGGGACGGTAGCGTTGGCCTCCGGACGCCGATCCCGGCGACCACTCCCCTGTCTCCCGTCGCTGTGTTCCCCCTACGCCGCCGACAAGGACTCCGCCCATGATCATCGAGACGATTGAGTCGCCGGCCGACCTCAAGGCCCTCACTCCCGAGCAGCTCACCACGCTCGCGGCCGAGATGCGCGATGTCATCATCGACTCAGTCAACACTCATGGCGGTCACCTCGGTTCCAACCTTGGTGTCGTTGAACTCACGCTTGCTCTCCATCGCGTCTTCGACTCCCCGAACGACATCATTCTGTGGGACACCGGACATCAGGCCTATCCCCACAAGCTCGTCACGGGTCGTGCCAAGGGCTTCGCCGATCTTCGCCAAGCCGAAGGACTCTCGGGCTACCCATCACGAGACGAATCCGAACACGACTGGATCGAGAACAGTCACGCGTCAACGGCGCTCAGCTGGGCCTACGGCCTTTCAGTTGCCGAAGCCATGAAAGGCGCCGACGCTCGCCGAATCGTTGCTGTGATCGGCGACGGATCAATGACCGGCGGCATGGCGTTCGAAGGTCTCAACAACCTCGGTCACTCGGGACGCGACTGCATCATCATCCTGAATGACAACGGCCGCTCCTACGCCCCCACTGTTTCGCGACTGGGCGAGAGCCTCGTAAAGATCAGAAACAACCCGGTGTACATGCGCCGTCAGGCCAAACTCGAAAAGTTGCTCGCCGACCTTCCTGTCGTCGGAAACATCGCCAAGACCGGTCTCGACGCGACCAAAGCGGCCATCCGCGAAGCGTTCGAACCAACCGCGTTCTTCGAAGCACTCGGCGTTCGCTATTCGGGCCCCTTCGATGGTCACGACATTCCCCTTCTCGAAGAAGCGCTTCGCAATGCCGCAGCGATGCCCGGCGGCCCGCAGGTCATCCATGTGCTCACGCAAAAAGGTCGCGGTTACGGACCAGCCGAGAACGATCCCATCAAGCGACTTCACGACACCTCCGAGGCAAAGCCCGGAAGTTTCACTGCAGCATTCACCGAAGCGCTCGTAAAGGAAGGCGAGGCTCGTCCCGAGCTCGTCGCCATCACTGCAGCAATGCCGGACTCAACTGGCATTCTCCCGTTTGCTGAACGATTCCCTGGTCGCATGTTCGATGTCGGTATCGCCGAACAACATGCGGTCACTGCTGCAGCAGGTATGGCCATGGGAGGCCTCCGCCCCGTTGTTGCGGTCTACTCAACATTCCTCACGCGTGCGTTCGATCAGGTCAACCTCGATGTTGGTTTGCACGATCAACCAGTTGTGTTCTGTCTTGACCGCGCTGGCATCACCGGCGACGACGGTCCGAGCCATCACGGCGTGCTCGACATGGTGCTTCTCACCAAAGTTCCGAGCATGACGGTGTTTGCGCCGTCCTCGTATCAGGAAATTGGCCAGATGCTGCACGATGCTCTCGACATCACCGATGGCCCTGTCGCTATTCGCTGGGCCAAGACCGCTGCTCGCCAGTCGCCTCCAGACGAGGTCGGCCATGGTCTCAATGCTCGACGCACTCGCGTCGGCACGCAGTTGTGCATCGTCAGCGTCGGAAAGATGCTCGATGCTGCAGAGCTCGCCGCAGAACAGCTCGAAGCTCAAGGCATTTCCGTCACCGTGTGGGACGCTCGAGTTGTAAAGCCCCTCGATCCGGCGATGATCGACGACGCTGCCCGTCACCCTTTTGTGATGACACTCGAGGATGGCCTGCGCGAAGGCGGCGTGGGTATGTCCGTTGCCGATCTCGTGAGCGAACGCACCATCGGCGTCGCCGAGCCACGCGTGCGCGTGCTCGGCATCCCTTCTCAATACATCGCTCATGGCAAGCCGGATGCGATCCTCGCCGACCTTGGCCTCGATGCCGCAGGCATCACCGCTTCGGCACTCTCGATGATGTCGATCAACGACACATCGAACGCTTCCCTCTGAATCCTTTGCCCACGCAGCTGTTAGCGACCAAATCCGTAGAGTCGCATCGCGTTGCCAGCCAGCACCGCATGTCGGTCTTCTGACGAGATTCCAGACATTGACGACTGAATCACTTTCCACGAGTTCGGCCAGTCGGCGCTGATGTGCGGGTAATCGCTTGACCACATCACACGCTCAACACCGACGTCGACCAGATTGCGAAGTCCAAACGTGTCGGTCATGTAACCGAAGTGGAAATGTCGGGAAATGTATTCACTCGGGAGCATCTGCAATCCGAATCGACTCACCGGATCGAGTCGAAGGTAGTTGTTGTCAATCTGTTCCTTCACATACGGGACCCAACCGAAGTCCGTTTCAGCGAAGACAACATCGAGATCAGGGAATCGATCAAAGACACCTTCGAAGATCATTGCAATCATGCGGTTTGGAGCGTCGAAGAAGCGGCCGTATCCGGGAAGCTTTGCCTTATGCGAAGCCGGCATCGATTGCGTCATTGCGACATGGATGTTGAGACAGATCTGACGCTCAACCAACGTCGCGAAAACTTTGTCGTCCTCTGGCTTCAGTGACAATCCACCGTGAGGCCAGGCAAGCATCATGGCGCCGCGGATACCAGGCCGATCAGCAACGCGTTCGATTTCTGCAACTGCTTCTTCAACACCGCGGTTGGGCACCCACATCACCGCACCAAAACGATCGGGCGCATACGACGCAAATTCCGAGATCCAGTCGTTGTACGCGCGCACCATCGCGTGGTGGTAGTCAGCATCACGATTGGCAGCGATTGCGGCCGACAGCCGAGGAGTCGGGTACAGCACCTCGGCATCGACGCCGTCTTGATCCATTTCCGCAATTCGAGCCGCCGGGTCGTAGCCGCCCCGCCGCATATCTTCAAAGCGCATCCACCCCTTCATCTCTTCCGGGGGAAGACCTGCGCACGCGTTCATTCCGAAGTTGATGGGGTCGTCGACACCCTCGATCACCCACGCGTCGCCTTCATCGAACCGTTCCATTCGCGGCGCCCGATCCTTCATCGCGGCAGGAACGCGGTCGACCCAAAGCGATCCGGGCTCATTGAAGTGACCGTCAGCCGAAATCAGGCGATACCGGCGCCCACCACTCATTGACTCGCTCGAAACTGACATGGTTCCCCCTCATTCGAGCCAATCCCCCCCAGGACGGCGCTGTCGGGCAGTCTAGGGACATTCATTCGCGCCAACCGATCTCCGGACCGAGGACCCATTCGTGGACGTCACCATTCATTCCCCTTCCCAGTTGTTTGACCTCACTGACCGAGTCGCTCTCGTGACCGGTGCATCCTCTGGCCTCGGTCGCCGAATCGCTCTCGTGCTTGCGGCAGCGGGCGCAACCGTGGCAGTGACAGCCCGACGCGAAGAACGACTCAACGAGCTTGTCGCCCAATCGCCATCAATTCATTCCTTTCCCGCCGACCTCACGAATGAAGAGGATCGTGAACGCCTCATCGCTGACGTCGAAACGGCACTCGGGCCTATCGATGTTCTTGTGAATAACGCTGGCGCAGTGAACTCGCTTTCGATTGAGCAGGAGTCGCTTGACGATTTTCGTTCGATGATCGAACTCAACCTTGTTGCGGCATGGCATCTCACGAAACTTGCCGGGATTTCAATGGTTGCTCGTGGTACTGGTTCCGTCATCAACATCGCGTCAATTCTCGGAATCGTCGGCGCCACACCGGCAAAGGATTCCGGTTACAGCGCGAGCAAAGGCGGGCTCGTCAATCTCACTCGAGAAACCGGACTTCAGTGGGCACGAAAAGGCGTGCGTGTGAACGCGATCTGTCCCGGTTGGTTCGCGACTGAAATGATCGATGACATCACAGCTACCGACAAAGGAACATCGTTCATAACGACGAACACCCCGATGGCACGTGTGGGCGACGTCAGCGAGATCGATGGCGCAGTTCTCTTACTCGCAAGCGATGCCAGTTCCTTCATGACCGGGTCAGTCCTCGTTGTCGACGGTGGTTGGACAGCCCGATGACTCTGTCAACCTTTGTCATCTCGATCACTCCTTTTGATGCAGACGGACGATTCGATGAAGCCGCGTTCCGAAGTCACCTCGACCGAATGGCTGACGCTGGTGTCGGTGTCTACCTCGGCGGAGGCGGAAGTGGCGAAGGATTCACCCTCTCGCTCGCCGAATCTCGCCGAGTCCTCGAAGTTGGCGTTGACCAACTCGCTGGCCGTGTGCCGGTGCGCGCGATGGGTATCGAACCACGCACTGCGCAAGAGATGACCGACTACCTCTTAATGGCGACCGACGCAGGAGTCGATGCTGCTCAGGTGTACTCACTCGACCCTGGCCATGGCCATCGGCCATCACCTGCCGAAGTTGAGGCTTACCTCGGCGAGGTTCTCGCAAACACCGCACTCCCCTGCGTTGTTTCCTCTCACATGTCCGTGGGATACCGGCTGTCACCTTCGATGCTGCAGTCAATGGCCAGCCAGTTTGACCACCTCATAGGCGTCAATTGCAGCCACCCCGATCTTGCTCCGCTCATTTCGCTCGCCGAGACCGTCGGCGACCGTCTCGAGATTCATGTGGGTGGGCCTGCTCAAGCTCTAAGCGCGCTTGCGCTTGGCGCCACGGGGTTTCTGTCCTCCGAGGGCAACCTCGCGCCGAAGACCTGCGCCGCAGTGATCGAGGGCGCACGAACAAACAATTTCGACATGAGCACAACAGCGTTCTCGCAGATCGCTCGTTTGTCCTCGCTGCTCTATCGCCTTGGTGGTATCAGAGCGACAAAGGGCGTCATGCGTTCACTAGAACTACCCGCCGGTTTCGTTCGGTCCCCGCAAATCGACGCCGACGAGGCTGCGATCACAAAGGTTCGCGAATTCCTCAACACCTCTGGAATCGCAAAATCCGAGGGTTGGTAGCCGGCAAGAACAGCCGAACCGTTCAGGTAAACGAAAACGTCACGAACGTTCGTAAAGCTCGGCCGAACGCTTGACCGCATCGGCCTTGAGATCGCCCTTTGCGACTTTTCCGCCGGATGATCTCGGCAGTTGATCAACGATTACGAGATGTTCCGGCCACCATTCACGCGACACCGAACGGTCACGTAGATGACTCACGAGTTCTTCGAGGGTGACGTTCGCTCCTGGTCGAAGTTCGACGTACGCACAGACCCGCTCGCCGAACACCGGGTCAGGGAACGCGACCGCAGCAACCATTGCGACTGCGGAATGCGTAGCCAATTCTGCTTCCACAGCGGGTGCACTGATGTTCTTGCCGCCACGAATGATGAAGTCCGAAGTGCGACCAATCACCGAGAGAACACCATCGGCGTCGATTCGAACGATGTCCCCCATGAGCATCCATCCATCGTCCGTGAACAATGCACCATTGGCGTTGGCGTCGCCCCAGTACCCGAGTGCAGTCGCTGGACCCTTGCAGGCCGGCTGCCCCTCATCGACCCCCGCCGGAACCTCGGCATGCGTTTCAGGGTCAAGAAGGCGCACCTGCATCTCGGGAATGACATGTCCTGCAGTTCGAAGACGAGTTTCCCGATCAGTGGCGTGGGAAGTATGACTGAGTGCTCCCGTCTCATTCGAACCGTAAAACTGCAGCACCTTCGCACCCGTAGTTTCTTCAAACTCGGCTGCGCGTTCATACGGAACTGCTTCACCGCCGGTGAACATTGAACGCAACGACGAAAGATCACGTGGGCGTTCTGCTTGCGCGTTCAACAACATGATGAATTGCGTACTGACGCAACACAACACGGTGACTCGTTCGCGCTCGATCAGATCGAGCGCTTCGTGAGCATCGAAGCGATCCATCACCACTGTGGGTGCGCCCAATGCGGTTGGCGTGAAATGCGCGGTCCAAAGTCCAAATCCGAAGGGTGCCGGAAGCGCACCGAAGAACACTTCGTCCTCGCCAAACCCGCCGGCATCGGCCGCGAGTTGATGGAAATAGAACCATCGGTTTTGCGTATGCATCACACACTTCGGCAAGCCCGTAGTGCCCGAAGTGGAGTTCAAAAGAAAGAGCTCGTCGGGATGGATTGGACGAAATGGACAATCCGGATCAATCTCCACCCCATCGGGAAGTGCGGGATCAACAACGCGAGCGTCGAGACCAACGAGCAGGTGTCGATCGACAGTTGCATCCATCGCAGCCACATCAGCTCGCAACTCTGCTGCGCTCCTCCCGTGCTGTTCAGGAGCGGTGATAAGAGAGCGCGCACCCGTGAGGTTGAGAAGGTGAGCGACTTCGCGATCGCCTGCGCGCGCGCCGATTCCGACCGCAACACAGCCGGCGCGTTCAATACCAACAAAGACAGCGTGAACCGCGGGACCATCGGGCATCATCACCGCAATGCGTTCACCACGTTCAGGTTCGACAGCAAGAATCGCGCGAGCGATGTCGTCGGCGTCAGCGTGATATTCCGCCCACGTGTATCGACGTCCGTCAGCGATAAATGCGACCCCATCGGGCTGCACCGAGGCTCGGGCCGCAACGATCGATCCGACCGTGTCATCTCCCCACCAACCCTGCGAGTGATACTCGGCCGCGGCTTCTGCATCAGCACGGAAGAGTTCGGCCGAGCTCATCCTGCCGCTTTCGATTGACGAGATGCAGGGACCGCACGCAGGTCTGATACCAATCGATCGAGTTGTTCAACCAGCAACGAGAGTTCCTCGGCGGACCAGCCGTCGAGTTGTTCAGCCATCAACTCATCGTTTGCGGCTTCGATACGGCGGTGGGCAACGCGGCCCGCTGGAGTAACTGCGACGACCGAGGCCCGCCCATCGTGGGGATCAGCAGATCGCTCGACATAGCCCTCGGCTTCAAGCGCCTGCACCTGTCGCGTGAGTGCTGCTGGATGAGTTCTCACCGCGTCAGCAAGGTCGCTCATGCGCATCGGCCCATCGTCGATGACCTTGCCCAGCACCGCAACAGCGGCCACGCCGATCGCGACTCCAGATCGAACAGCGATCAAACGGTCGAGTCGCTGACTTCCAGTAATTCGACGCAACGAGCCCATTTCGTCGCGAAGCCGACGAAGGACTTCCGACATCTCAGAAACCTCACGGCGACTCATGACCACACCTTTGCGATTCGTTCGGACTCAAGTGAGCCTTGACGCCGTCCTTCGCGAAGCGATGGTGCACGAGTCGCCGGATCCAGAACATTGGTTCCGAAGGCTGCTGTCGAACCTCCGTCGGCAGCAATGACTTCGACGATTGCTCCCCGATCACGCAACGTTTCGGCCTCGTCCTCGACGGTCGGGCCAAATCCGCCCGCAAACGGCGCGACGATCACCACGATGTCGCTGCCTTCTGCGAGATCGGCATTACTGCCGCTACGCACACCTCCATCGATAAAGCGCGAATCACCAATCGTGACAGGCGGCCAAATCCCTGGCACAGCACAACTTGCCGCAACTGCGGAAACAAGTGCGACACCAGAATTGCGATCAAAGACTTTGAATTCTCCGGTGAATGCATCGACTGCCGTAA
>CANGMY010000043.1 GCA_947455015.1 Microthrixaceae bacterium
AACCATCTGATGCACGACCGAATCGCCGGTCCACGCACGCTGTTCACGGGTCGGACAATCGACGTACGCATCGAGCGCGCACAGATCAACCGTGCGCAGACCCACCTCATAGATTTCGTTCAGCAGCGGATCAGAACATTCGAACGACGAGCCCGCGGGACGGGGACGATGCCGGTCGGCAATCGAAAGCGCAATCTCCGGCTGTTGCGCGCCAGCAGGCACACGAACACTCGCGTGCAGAAAACGCGTGCCGATGATGTCGAGAGATTCGAACTCTTCGACTCCCCCGACTCCGCCGACTCCGCCGACTCCCCCACGACTCGCGCACACATAACGAAGCCCTGCGTGCTGACCAAGCGTTACGAGAAAACCGTCAGCGTCAACATGTTCCGACGCGGCAATGTCAATGATCGTTCCCGCTGCTGCGCCGCGCACACTCATACGCAACGTGCCCGCAGCAATACGACCGAGATCAAACCGGCGCAGCATGAACGGCTCTGAACCGCGTGCTTCACGGACACAGGTTTCGTCGTTCAACACCTGACACACCGGATCGTCACCCAATGGCGAACCCATTTGTTCTGAAGACGACACCAATGCAGCCTCGTGCACGAGCCCACCGGGGAACGCAGCGCGCACCGGCGGGCGCAACATGCCAAACGGTTCGCTCGGCGGATGCGGATCGCCATGACCGCCCGTACTGAACGGCGTGATTTCAAACGCGTGCTTCCATTCACTCGCGTCGAACCCGGGCGAATCCCAACCCTGTTCGTAAACCCGAGCATCGAAGGACTCAAGCGGCAAACACGCAACATCGCCGGGAACTGGCACTGGCGTCCACGGCGACACCGGCGCGCACGACCACGAACGATCAGAGATCAGCCATTCATCACCGAGGAGCGCTTCGAACACCACCGAACCCGCACCCATTGAATAGGTAGGCGGCGCCGGCATCCACCAGGACGTTGCCGTACCGAAATGGCGAGCAATGATCGAAATGACGTTGGAACCTTCGACCAAAAACGGTGCGAGATCGGCAATGTCGTAATGCGCCGCTTTCGGATCGCTGCGCACCGGACCCCGTCCAACCTCAATGCCATTCACCCGCAGGATGTAACGACCATCAGCCCAAATCCGAGCAGGCACCGAGGCCGGCACGACGGCGAGTTCGAGTTCTCGGCGAAACATCGCCACTTTGTCCGTCGCGTCGGCCAGCACCATGCGCGTGGCGGTGTCGAGCTGCAGTGCGGGGCGGGCATTCCACATCCACTTTGCGTTCCACCGGCCTGCAAATGGCTCCGGATGTTCCAGTTTCATTGCCCACCCCCCTGCCGGCGACGGTACCAGCCATCGGATTTCACCACGGTCTAGGTGGGCAGTACTATCTCCCTTGCTGCGCTCGTAGCTCAATTGGATAGAGCATCTGACTACGGATCAGAAGGTTGGGGGTTCGAGTCCCTCCGAGCGCGCCACATACGCAGGATATGAAAAGGCCCGACCATTTGGCCGGGCCCTTTTCGATTCTGTCGCTTCTGTCGCTCTAGGCGAATTAGCCAGTGAATGTCGGAATCATCGGGTCAGTGCCGACCGTGGTGGTCGTGTCATCGGGAGCGACGGTCGTGGTCGTGTCGTTCGGAGCGACTGTCGTCGTCGAGGACGTCGAGGTGCTCGAAGACGTCGAGGACGTCGAGGACGTCGAGGTGCTCGAAGACGTCGAGGACGTCGAGGTGCTCGAAGTACTCGAGGTCGGCGGCACCGGTGCGGGCTGCACTTCAAGAGCACCCATATCTGACTGGCCGTTGTACACACGAAGGTACAACCCGGCGCGCTGATCGGATCCGTCGCCCGTAAATGCCGTCCAGGTGAGCGGACCAGCATCAATCACAGGTGAACCAGTTGCAGGTTCCATCGTGAACGTCGCGCCACCGTTATCGGCCAATGCTCCGAGTTGCGCGCTTACACCACCAGTGATGATTCCGCCACCATCGATGGGCACGTTACCGCCTACGGCTCCCATGATCAGCGAATTCGTGACAGTGGCCGTGCCCGTTCCTGCGAGTTGCAGATCGACTGCTTGTGCTCCGGTACCTGTAACTGTCGTGTTGTCAGAGATCACACTTCCAGTGATTTCCGCAGCGTTTGCACCGATATTCTTCAGTAGCACAGTGCCAATGTTCGTCGAGTTACCCGAGAAGGTGCTGAACATGATCCGCATGTCACCGGTGGATCTCCAGGAGTAGAGCGCGCCACCATTGCCAACCGTTGGGCTGCCGACATTGTTTGCAAACGTCGAATTCGCAATCAAAACATCGCCATTACTTCCAATCTGGACCCCAGCCCCGTCCAAGGCTTGGTTTCCGCTCACCGTGGAGTTCGTCATCGTAAAACTGTTCGTTGAAGATGCGTACAGCCCGCCGCCATCACCCTGCGCAGCAGTGTTTTGGTCGAACGTTGTCGAGTCGATCGACACATCGCCCGCGTTATAGACGTAGATGCCGGCGCCGCCTTCCGCTCCCGAATTGCCCTGGATCGTGGAATCTGAGATCGCGACATTCCCAACGCGGATCCCATTCAAACCTCCACCTTCGTTTGTTGATTGATTTCCAGAAATGATCGAATTCGTGATGGTCACGTCGCCGACCTTGTAGAGGACGATTCCGCCGCCGTAGGTTCCCGCGGTGTTGCCGGAGATTTCAGAATCACTGATTTCCAATGACGCAGTTGCACCAAGACCCGAAGCGGGAATTGCGCTCAGAATCGCTCCGCCTTGACTGCTAGTGACATTGCCGCTGAGCACGGAGCTCGTGATTGAGAGGTTGTTGCCCCAGTTGGCGATTGCACCGCCACCGTAACTAGTATCGGTGCCGTCGGTCATCGTGAGGCCCGAGATCGAAACAGTTAGCGACGCGGCATTGTTGTAGATGTAGAAAATGCGACTGGCGTTATTGCCCGAGATGATCGAATCGACAGCACCGAGTCCGGTGATCGTGACGTCGTCGCTAATTGCGAGCTGACCTGTTGTGAGTGTGATTGTTCCTGTCGCACTCGCGTCGAACACCACGATGTCAGCGCCCGCGTTGTTGTTCGCGTCGTCGATCGCTTGGCGAAGCGACCCCGCACCACTGTCGCCGGTCGTCGTGACATGAAACGTCGTCGCAGCACCCGCTTGGGGTGCCAGCACCCACGCTCCGGCGATACCGCCAACAAGCAGGGAACCACCAGCGGCGACTCGACCCGTCTTGGTTGCAAGATGTGCACTCATTGTTCTCTCCGTACCTGTCTCAGTAGACCTGTCTCAGCAGACCCGTCCCACGGACTTGTCCCATCCGGAGCCACTCTAGCCAAAGTCTCGGACTGGGACAATCAATCCGCCGCATGCCCGTCCGGCCTGTCTGGCCTGTCCGGCCTGTCTGGCCCTCCCCCGTCTTTCCGAAACACCGGTGCCTCGAGGTGTTCGGGCGCCGAAGACCTGGTCCACCCTTTGGGCGAGTGAACGGTGAACGTACCGTCGTCCGCGAACTCCATTTGGTAGCCGGGTTTATGGAACTGTCCTGACCCCCTGAAATTGGTCCACCTCCTATGAGACAAATGGCTCCGTAAGAATGGGGCCGAGGAGGAAAGACCATGAAAAGGACGAAGCACACGCCCGAACAGATTGTTCGAAAACTCAGAGAAGCCGATCGGCTTCTGGCGGAGAACACCCCACTTGCTGAGGTGGTCAGGGCACTGGGTATTTCTCACGCCAGTTATCAACGCTGGCGTTCCCAATATGGCGCTATGCGACCCGATGATGTGGTGCGCCTCAAGGAACTCGAGAAAGAAAATGCTCGGCTTAAGCGTCTACTCGCAGAGAAAGAACTCGACAACGACATGCTCCGGGAGGTCGCTAAGGGAAAATGGTGACCCCGAACCAGAGGCGAGTGGCGGTTCTGAAACTTGTTGATGAGTTCGGGGTGTCGCAGAGACGAGCGTGTGGTGTTCTTGGTCAACACCGAAGCACTCAGCGTCAATGCCGCCGTCCCAGCGACCTAGAAAAGGCTCTTCGGGAACGTTTGCGGGCTTTAGCTGTCAAATATCCCCGCTACGGCTATCGGCGTGTCCACGTGATGTTGCTGCGCGATGGATTCTGCGTCAACCGAAAGCGGGTGCAGCGTCTTTGGCGTCTAGAGGGGCTTGGTGTGGCTTCGGTGAAGAGACGAAAGCCGAAGCGAAAGCCCAGCATGGTCGTTGCTCGGGGAAAATGTCCCGACGAAGTGTGGGCCATTGACTTTCAGTTCGACGAAACCGCTGATGGCCGGCCCGTCAAGATCTTGAACGTAACCGATGAGTTCACCAGAGAAGCCCTCGCCACCAACGCCGCTCGACAAATCACCGCGGCGGGAACAATGGTGGTCTTAGATGAAGCCATGACCCATCGTGGCGCACCGAGGTTTCTACGAATGGATAACGGTCCTGAGTTCATTGCCGACGTGCTGCGCGACTGGTATATCACCACTGGCATCACCACCAGTTACTGCGACCCAGGGTCTCCATGGCAAAACGGAAGAATCGAATCGTTTAATTCACGGCTTCGTGACGAACTGCTCTCTCGAGAGATCTTTGACTCCATGTGGGAGATCAAATTCATGCTCGAAGAACACCGCCAAAATTACAACCACTACCGACCCCACAGCGCCTTGGCCTATAAAACTCCAGTCGAGTTCGCTAACGACTGGCGAAACGAAAACCCAGTACTAGTCTCAAATCAGGTGGACCAGTAAATGGGGTCCAGGACATCAGCAGATACAGAGTTTCGAGAAACTACCGAATTCCCCATATAAACAATGGTTAATCGACACCACCAGATATCAGCCATTATGGGATTTGACGGACTACGGATCAGAAGGTTGGGGGTTCGAGTCCCTCCGACCGCGCCACATACATACAGTTCGGGGTGCTGGGCTGGAAGATCCGGACGTGCGCCGTCTCCGAACCCGTTTCCAGACATGTGATCCCGAACGGGGGGTCGAGAACGCCTTCTACTAACCTCCCTCCGTGTCTTCTCCAGCAAGAATTACCCTCGCTTCCAACCTGAATGCCCAAGAATTGGCTGGTCTGGGCCTCGAAGCGGGTGAAATTCTCCCGATCGGCGAGTGGTTCGTCCGCCCAGACGCGGCGAGGCCCGAAGCGGCCCGTCTACGACGCGAGACCCCAGTCGTCGGCGAGTTCGAAACGTTGGTGGTGACCGATCCAACGCTTGCGACAGTCGTGGCTACCACGAGCATTCACTTCAACGACGTTCCTTCAATCGTTGAATGTCAGAGCTCCAATGGCCGGGTTCTGGTGTGCGCGATTGCACCCGAACGTTTGGCAACGGCACCCGAGATCGGGCGCTATCTCGATCGGTTGGCGGCCGGTGGTTCGGCTCCTACGAAAACAATCGGCGTCGGCATCGTCGGTTACGGGCCGTTTGGCGGCATGGGCTACACCCATGGTCTCGCCGCAACCGAAACCGACGGACTCGCATTCGTCGGTGTCTGCGATTCGAGCGACGAACGTCGCGAGGCCGCGATGGTCGACTTTCCGACCGTGCAAGGTCACGTTGATCTCGCGTCGTTGAGCAAGGCTGACGATGTCGATGTCGTCATCGTCGCCACACCGCCGCTGTTCCACGCGCCGATCGCTCTTGAACTCCTGCGAGCTGGCAAGCACGTTGTCGTAGAGAAGCCAATGTGCCTCACCGTCGCCGACGCCGAGGAATTGCTTGCCGTTTCTGCCGAAGTCGGTAAGACAATCACGGTTCATCAAAACCGACGCTGGGATGGTGACTTCCTCGCTCTTCGTCGCGCAATCGACACGGGACTCCTTGGTGACGTCTTCAATATGGAGACATTCGTCGGATCCTTCGAACATCCCTGCCGCTGGTGGCACAGTGACGAGACGTTCTCTGGTGGCGCGGTTTACGACTGGGGATCGCATCACATTGATTGGATCCTTCGCATTTTCGGAAGCCGACCGCAACGCGTCCGAGCGATTTCACATAAGCGTGTCTGGCGCGACGTAACGAATGCCGATCAGATTGACGTGCACATGCGTTGGAACGACGGGCGCGAAGCGCGATTCATCCAGAGCGATGTTGCCGGAATCCGCAAGCCCAAGTTCTATGTGCAAGGCACGTCGGGCACCGCTGCGGCCGACTACGCGCCAGTGACAATCGATCAACTTGTCGATGGTCGCGGACATGTCGCCGACGAGTGGCACCATGCCGAGGTCGCGACCGATCTGCGTTTGAGTCGCTACGAACCCGGTTACGGAACGGTCGACATGGTGTTGCCACCGGTTGCGCGAGTGGGATGGCCGTTCCATCGGGCGCTGGCCGATCACCTTCTGCTTGGCGAACCGGTTCCGGTTCCCCCGGAAGAATCACGCGATGTGGTTGCCGTTCTCGAAGCTGCGCATGCATCGGGTGCCGACGGTGGCGTGGAACTCACCTGTGAGTGAACCACTCACTATCGGGATCCTCGGAGCGAACTCCTGGATCGCGAACGCAGCCGTTATTCCGGCGATCAATGAATGTCCGAACGCGATTCTCGGTGCGAGTGGCGCGCGGTCGGGACCAATCGGCTATCCCGATGTGCTGTCAGATCCCGATGTCGATGCGGTGTACATCGCCCTCGCCAACGGCGACCATCTCGAGTGGGTAGAACGAGCGGCCGAGGCGGGCAAGCATGTTCTGTGCGAAAAGCCGCTCGCTATTTCATCGAGTGATGCTCGCCGCATGTTCGAGGCCTGTGACGCGGCCGGCGTCCTGCTTGCCGAGGCGTACATGACGCCGTTCCATCCGCTTTCCATCGCGCTCGCGTCGCTGATCGACAATGAAGAACTCGGCGAGATCCGCCACGTGTCTTCACAGTTCACCTTTCCGCTCGCTCTCCCCGAGGCCGGAACGGAAATCAACTACCGCTGGCTCACCGAGCAAGGTGGCGGAGCTCTTCTCGATGTCGGTATTTACTGCCTCGACCCAGTGCAACGGATTCTCGGTTCCGGGCAACTTGAGATCGAAGCGCAGATCACGACCGCCGATACGGGAATCGATCTGACCACTTCGACCTGGCTGCGCAATTCTGCAGGAATCACTGCCTCGGTGTTGACGTCATTCGAACTCCCCGAGAATCAGTCGCTGCAAATCGACGGAACCGCCGGATCGCTTCGGGTTGATCGTCCCTTCACTCCGGGTACCGACGGTTCGAACTTTGTGATCACGCGCTCTGACGGAACTAATGAGGAGCATCGGATCGAAGGAGCGAACTGTTACGCGCTCATGATCGGCGCTTTTGTCGACGCGGTGCGCGGCTCAACACCGTGGTTGCGCTCAAGCGCCGATGTGTTGTCGACTATCGGCTTGTGTGAGTCGATTGCCGATGCGGGACGGAACAAGAAATGACGACCGAAGAACTTCGGATAACAGTTGCACCCGGCGTCGAATTGCGAGCGCTGGCAAGTGGTCTTGATCAGACTGCAGTGCCCTTCGTACTGGTTCATGGTCTGGCCTCAAACGCGCGCATGTGGGACGGCGTCGCTACGGAACTGGCTGCGGCTGGTCATCCGGTTGTGTGGATCGATCAGCGCGGACACGGTCAATCAGACAAACCCAACGATGGCTATGACTTCACAACGATCGTGAACGACCTTGTCGTTCTGATCAGTGAACTTGGATTCCAACGACCGATAGTCGTCGGCCAATCCTGGGGCGGAAACGTCGTTCTTGAACTTGCCGCGACCCACCCAGACATTCCGGGTGCAGTCGTCGCAGTCGACGGCGGGTTCATCGAACTGGCGAGTCGGTTCGATGACTGGGCCGCGTGCAAAGAAATGCTTACGCCACCGCATCTTGTCGGAACGCCGGCATCGTCGATGGAACACTGGATGCGTGAAGGCAATGCCGACTGGCCCGAAACCGGGATCGTGGGTGCGATGGCGAATTTCGAGGTTCGCTCGGACGGCACGATCGCTCCTTGGCTGACACTCGAACGCCACCTTGCGATTCTCGAGGCGCTCTATGGCCATCAGCCCTCGACGCGCTATGCACTCATCACCGTTCCAACGTTGTTGGTGCCCGCCGACAGCGGCGATGTTGCCTGGAGCACCGACAAGCGAGTCGCCGTAGATGCGGCGCTCGAACTTCTTCCCAATGGCCGGGCGCACTGGTTCGCGCCGGCCCATCACGATATTCATGCACAGCATCCGGTCCGATTGGCCGAAGTGCTTGTGGAATTTGCTCAGGAGGCTGTGCCCGAATGACTCGTTTACTGACGATCATGGGAAGCGGTGAAACATCGCCGACGATGGTGAAGCCTCATCGCGAGGTGTTTGAGCAACTCTCGGAGTCCTCACCTGTTGCTGGTGCGCCTGTTCCGTCCATCTTTCTCGACACGCCATTCGGCTTTCAGGAGAACGCCGACGAACTCTCGGCGAAAACAGTTGAGTACTTCAAGGTGTCACTCAACCGCGTCGTGGATGTTGCCGGCCTCCGTGATGTCGCTGCCGAAACAACATTCGAGCGCGAAGTGGCATTCAACGCGATCAGGCAGGCCCGATTCGTTTTTGCCGGCCCTGGTAGTCCCACCTACGCATTGCGACAGTGGGCCGGAACACCACTGCCCGAACTGCTTGCCGAAAAATTGCAAACCGACGGAGCAGTGACATTCTCGAGTGCGGCTGCACTCACACTCGGGATCAGCACGGTGCCGGTGTACGAGATCTACAAGTCAGGAGCCGATCCGTACTGGCTCGAGGGTCTCGATCTATTGACGCCAATCGGTCTGCCTGTTGCAGTCATTCCGCATTACAACAACACCGAGGGTGGCCATCACGACACTCGGTTCTGTTATCTCGGAGAACGACGACTACAGATGATGGAGGCCCTTCTCCCCGACGGCGCATTCGTGCTCGGAGTCGACGAACACACAGGCGTAATCCTGGATCTCGACGCGGACACCGCGAAGATTGTGGGACTCGGCGTCGTCACAATTCGTCGCAACGGCGTCTCGATGGAGATTCCGAACGGCGAGACCGTGCCGATTGATGTGTTGCGACAAGGCCCGACGAGTTCTTCAACAAAAGCAACCGGTCAAAGCGTGCCGTC
>CANGMY010000044.1 GCA_947455015.1 Microthrixaceae bacterium
CTGTGCCCATCTGGAAGAAAGAATTCTTCGACGGTGGGTCCCAGTGGGCGCGTGCTGCCCAGCACATCACCGATGTCGATGATCAGGGAGTGCTCGCATGAGCGGCGTTGCATTCCTCCTTTTGGCAGTTGTCGTGGCCGCTGTCGGTTCGCTCATTGTGTGGATCCGCCACCGCAAGCCCACACACTTCATGTCGAGCGTCGACGATTTTCAACGTGAGATGGATGCGTTGAGTACGCCGCCGGTTCCGTCAACTCCTCCGCGTCCTGTGCGCGGCGTGCAAGACGCGGAAAAGCGTCGATTGGGTGGTCGTTGATATGGCACGCGATATTGCGATCGATCTCGGAACTGCAAACACGCTCGTCTACGTACGCGGCGAAGGCATTGTGCTGAATGAGCCCTCAGTTATTGCGTTAAACAGCCGTACTCAAGATGTTCTTGCGATGGGCCACGAGGCGTGGCAAATGATTGGTCGTACGCCCAGTTACATCGTTGCGGTGCGGCCTCTCCGTAAAGGTGCAATCACCGACTTCGAAGTGACGCAGCGAATGATCCGCTTGCTTCTTCAGCGTGTCGGTGTCAACCGATTCAATCGTCCTCGTGTTGTCATCTGCGTTCCCTCAGCAATCACCGCTGTCGAACAGCGCGCTGTTACTGAAGCTGCTCGTCGTGCGGGTGCTGCCGAAGCGCACCTCATCGAGCAGCCCATGGCTGCTGCGATCGGTTCGGGTCTTCCCATTAACGAACCGCTTGGCAATATGGTGATCGACATTGGTGGCGGAACATCCGAAGTTGCGCTCATTTCGCTTGGTGGTGTGGTTGCGCTCGAAGCGGTTCGTGTCGGAAGTTTCGACATTGATGCAGCGATCCAGACCTACATCCGCCGCGAATACGGCATCGCTGTAGGCGAACGTACGGCAGAGGAAATCAAAGTCACGATCGGCTCGGCATGGCCGACCGAAAACGAGTTCGCCGCTGAAGTTCGCGGTCGTGAACTCATGAGCGGCCTCCCCAAGACGGTTGTACTCACCGCCGAAGAGGTACGCGAAGCAATCGATGAGCCCGTATCGGCCATGGTCGATGCTGTCATCGCGTGCTTGGGTCAGGCTCCGCCTGAACTGGCACAAGACCTCATCGAACAAGGTATTTATTTGGTTGGTGGCGGCGGCATGTTGCGTGGCCTCGACCTCCGGATCGAATCCGAAACCGAAGTGCCGGTTCACCTCGTCGAGGCGCCGCTCGAATCGGTCGTTCTTGGTGCAGGCCATTGCGTCGAATCTTTCGACGCACTCAAGGTCATGTTCATGGACTGAGGTCTTCGGCAGCTTGCCGGACCTGCCAATCCCGATCCTCTGTTGCTCGTTGAAGGGCTGCGTCGACCTCGGGGCCATCAAACGGCGCGAGTGCAATAACAGCGCGACGACGAACTGTTGCTTTGTCTTCTGTTGCGGCGAGGATTGCGGGAAGTCCGGCAATGTCGCCGATCGCACCAAGTGCAGCGACTGCAGATTCACGGCACAACGCATCGTCGTGGCTCGTCGCAATCTGGCTCAACAGTTCGACAGTTGATGCCGAGGCTGGAGGCCGTTCTCCGCATGCCCATGCGGCAACTTCTACGACGGAGTCGTCACTGTCGGTGAGTAGCACAGCGATAGCAGCAGCAACTTCTGCGGTGGTTGGTTCGCCAACGCTGCCGTTCCACGATGTTGATTCGGTGCACGCTCGTCGACGCATGATCGGGTCGGCATCAAGGGTTGCGTGAACCAATTCTTCCTGCGTCAATACGCCGAGGCGGTTCAGCGCGCCGAGTGCAGTCGCACGCACATTCGCGTCGTTGTCGTCAAGGAATGATCGTGCTGCGTTTTCATTGCCGGTGTGGCCCGCGAGCGCAGCGTCTCGTCGTCGAGCGACGGTGTCATCGAGTTGACGGCCGGGCATGGTCAGCCGATGGAGGCGCCGAAGAGCCCGAAGAGCGCTACGACCGAAAGGGCGAGTCCGGCGGCAAGTGAGGTGCCGAGAATCACGAGGACCACGCCAAGACCCACCCCTGATCGGATGCGGTCAGAGGTGGTGGGGCCGATGTCATCGCCATAGATCGGTTGCCATTGGTTGTTCGCAGTCACTGCCCACATCCTCGCACTCCGCCGTCGGGCGCGCCGATTCATCCCCGAGGACATGGCAGGCTGACTCGGTCGATGGAGCCCTCTCCATCGCATTCTGTCGATGGAGCATCGTGGTCGAGCACAACGAAGAACAACCTGTGCCCACCCCTGAGATCGTGGGGGAGGAGCCTCGTCATTGGAGCAGGCGCCGTCGTTGGCTCACGTCCATCGGGTTTCTTCTCGCCATCGTGGTCATCACGCTTGGATTGGTTGTTCGCCTTCCGTATTACGTGATGTCGCCCGGATCTTCACGGCCAACCGAAAGCCTCATTTCGGTAAGTGGCGCGCAGACCTATGAAACCGACGGTGCTGTCGATTTCCTCACGGTGTCGCTTCGGCAAGCGACACCAATAGAAGCGTTGGCTGCTTGGGTGAACCCCGATCTTGACCTCACGCCAGAGGAAGACATTCTCGGTAAACAAACTCCTGATCAAAATCGCGACCTGAACTTACGGATGATGTCTGATTCAAAAGATGCGGCGCAGTATCAAGCGCTAACGCGGCTTGGCTACAACGTCGAAGCAAATGGAACAGGCGCCGTTGTTGCATCAGTTGTCGATTCCGGACCCTCGGCTAGCGCGCTTGTGCCAGGCGATGTCATTGTTCGCGCGAATGGTCAAAAGATTTCGTTTAGCCAAGAGCTCATCAATGTGATTAGCGCGACGGCTCCGGGGTCGACGATCACGTTGGACGTTGAACCGTTTGATTCGACGATGGATGGCGCACGTCCGGCACGTGAGGTGCAGGTTGCACTGGGGGCCCGTGAAAGTGATCCATCAAAGGGCTTTCTTGGCGTCTCAACCTTCACTCGCGACCTCGCGTTCAACTACCCGGTGCAGATTTCGATCGACTCGGGCCGAGTTGGAGGCCCGTCAGCAGGGTTGGCATTCACTCTTGGAATCCTCGATGTGATGACGCCCGGCAGCCTCACGGGCGGGCTCAAAGTGTCGGCAACCGGAACGATGGCAATCGACGGAACCGTGGGACCAATCGGGGGTATTCACCAAAAAGTGATGGCGTCTCGTCGGGCCGGTGTCGATTTGATGCTCGTCCCCGCAAGCGAGGTGGACGAAGCTCGCAAGTACGCCGGGGATTTACGTATCGAGCCAGTCGAGTCGCTGACCCAGGCATTGGAAGTTCTCACGACAGTCGGCGGCGGCAACTCGGTGCTTCCTCCGGTCGGCACTGCAATCACCGTCAACTGAACTCGTTGGTATCACCGGCGAGTCGGCATTTCGTCAGTAGCCTTGACGCCGATGGCAACCGACTCGTCCGGGCCGATCGATCCCGACCGCATCCTCGATAAAACCTTCGCGACCGTAAAGAAGGGCGTCGACCCCGTAGAGGTCCAGCGCTACCTCCTTCAGGTCTCGAATCAACTGAAGACCTCGCAAACTCGTGCTGCGGAACTTGAGCGACAACTCGAACAGGCTCGTCGCCAGAGCGCCGAACACGATCCGATCGACCCTTCCAACCTCACGAAACTGCTGGGCGAAGAAACCACCCGGGTTCTCGATGCCGCCCAGTCCGCTGCTGCCGAAATCCGGGCGAAGGCCGAGGAAAACGTGGCCCGCCTTCTGCGTGAGGCGCGTGAAGAATCGGTCCGCCTTCGTGAAGACGCCGAAACTCTTGTTGCCCGCCGCACCCAAGAAGCCGAGCAAGCAACCGCGCAGATTCGCGACTATGCCGAAACGCAACGAGCCAACGCTGAAGCCGAAGCCGCCGCCATCATTGAAGCGAGCAAGCAGCAGGGTCGCGAGATGGTGCAAGAGGCGAAGGATGTTCGGCAGCGCATGCTCGACGATCTCGCAAATCGTCGCCAGGCTCTTCGCCAACAGATCGAACAACTGCAAGCCGGACGCGATCGTCTTTCCGCTGCATACGACGTCGTTCGTGAAACGTTGGCAGTCGCAACCGAGGAACTTCACGTCGCGTTACCCGAAGCCAGACTTTCTGCTGAAGTAGCAGCGTTGCAAAGCGTCGACGCCGAACTCGAAGCAACAATCACGCCCATCGTTGCTGCTGAAGAATCCGGCGCACCAACCATCGACGTCTTCCCGGCACCGCAATCGCGCAATGTCGAAACGCCAGCTCAAGAACGCTCCGTTGCCCCCAAACTCACGGTGGTTCCTCCCGTCGAGGAAATGGTCGAGGAAATCGTTGAAGTTGAGACGCTTGTCGACGTTGAGCCAGAAGAACCCGCAGACACTGTCGTTCCCCCTGAAGACCCGCGCGAAGGCCGACATTCGTCGTCTGTGCGTGTGGTTCGTACCTCGAGCGGTAAAGCCGCCGACGTCTTCGCTCGACTTCGTCAAGAAGGCGAAGACGAGGTTTCGTCGACCGGAAACGATTCTGATGACGCGGCCGAAACGGTGCTCGACGTCATCGAAGAAGTTGTCATCATCGAGACCATTGAAGAGGTCGTCGAGGTTGTCGGGGTCGAAGATGCGGCCGAAGTCGAAGAGACCGACGACGCCGACCAAGCGTTCATCCTCACACGCAACGCGGCGGTCGCATCATTCGAAAGTTCGTTGGCCCGGCGCATTAAGCGCGAATTATCCGACGAGCAGAACGAACTGCTTTCCACGTTGCGATCGATCAAAGGCAACCTGACTGCCATCGCGTTCCTGCCCATGCCCGAGGCGCAACTCGAACGCTATGAAGACATTGCGCTTCCGGCACTTGCCGACGCGGCCGAAGCTGGCGCCGCTATCGCGCCGGCGAAGGGCCGGAGTTCCGCTCGTGCGTCGGTTGGCGATCTCGCAGCTGACATGGCAGCGGCAATCGTGAGCCCGCTGCGCGATCGGCTTGAGCGAGCGGTATCGGAGTCATCTGGCGATCGTGACGATCTTGCCCAGCGAATTCGTTCCACCTTCCGCGAGTGGAAGGGCCAGCGCGTGGACGACGCCGTCACCTTTGCGGTGCTGGCAGCAGCAAATCGCGGCATCCTCGATCGCCTGCCTAAGGCATCAAACGTGCGCTGGGTCGTTGCTGCTGGCGACGGTCCTTCGCCCGATTGCGAAGACAATGCCCTTGGTGGGCCAATTGAGCGGGGTGGGGCATTCCCTACGGGTCACAAGGTTCCGCCCCTGCATCCTGGTTGCCACTGCGTCGTGCTTCCCGTCTCCTGAGGGCGACGCCGTAACAATCGCTGAACCCCCGTAGGCTGGTGGTTCATGCGCACCCCGACTGACATGCCACAGCGTCGCCGCTTCTCGCGGGGCCGTCTTGCCCTCATCATGACCGTGGCGGTGCTCTTTGTGCTGTTCATGTCGTTACGCGGCCTCGCCGGCTTCTGGACCGACTGGATGTGGTTCGACTCGTTGGGCTTGGGCTCGGTGTTTACGGGCGTGCTCGGAGCGAAAATCGCGTTGGGTGCAATCTTCACCGCTGCGTTTTTCGTCATGGTGCTCGTCAACTTGGTCATTGCTGATCGCATCGGTCCAAAGGTTCGCCAGACCGGGCCAGAAGACGACCTGCTCGATCGCTATCACGCAACAATCGGCCGTCGCACGAAGACGGTTCGAGTCGTGGCGTCGCTCGTACTTGCGCTTGTTGCCGGACTGGGAATGTCAGGCGACTGGAACCAGTGGATCTTGTTCCGAAACGGCGGAAGTTTCGGGGTGAACGATCAAACGTTCCAGACCGACGTTGGCTTCTACGTCTTCAAACTTCCGTTCTACTCATCAGTCGTCAATTGGTTGTTCGCCGCTGGCATCATCATCCTGATCGTGACGGTCGTCGCGCATTACCTCAATGGCGGCATCCGTCTTCAGACTCCGGGGCAGCGCGTCACACCTCAGGTCAAAGCGCATATTTCTGTACTTCTTGGGCTGTTGGCGCTGGTGAAGGCCGCTGATTACTGGTTGCAGCGTTATGCGCTTACCTATTCCACCCGTGGAACGGTCGATGGTGCGACCTACACCGATGTAAAGGCGCAACTTCCCGCCATTTACCTTTTGCTGTTCATCGCGTTGTTGTCATTCGGATTGTTCATTGTGAACATCTGGCGCCGCGGCTGGACTTTGCCGGTTGTGGCAGTCGGCCTTTGGGCGCTTGTTTCGGTTGTCGCTGGCGTCGGTTATCCGGCGTTCATTCAACGTTTCGTGGTTGAGCCCGAGGAATCGACTCGGGAGACGCCCTATATCGATCACAACATCAGCTCGACACGAACCGCCATGGGGCTGAGCGAAGTCGACACCAAAGCTTTTATCTACAATCAAGACAAATCGGTCGCAACGCAGAACGTCAATGACAATCCCGGAACGATTCGCAATATTCGTTTGCTCGATCCGACGATTGTTGAACCGACATACCAGCGCCTACAGAGCCAATACTCGCAACTTCGATTCAACGAACTTGATGTCGATCGCTATCCGATCAAAACCCCTTCGGGTGACGTCGCCAACACTCAAGTCATTGTTGGTACTCGTGACCTCAACGTTGCGCAGATTCCACAGAGTTCGTGGGAGGGGCAGCACCTGGCGTACACGCACGGCTACGGCGTGGCCCTTGCTCCAGCCAATGCGACAACGTCCCAAGGCCGTCCCGATTTCTTGATCAAGAACGTTCCTCAGATCACCGATACGGCGAGAATCACTACCGATATTTCGACTCCGCAGCTGTATTACGGCGAGAACGTCACGGGCTATGCCATTACAAACGCGACCCGCGAAGAAATTGATTATGTCGAGGCCGACGGCCAAACCAAGTTCACGCAGTACTCCGGTTCCGGCGGAGTGAAACTTGATTCATTCATTAAGAAGGCTGCCTACGGACTGAAGTTCTCGGACTGGAACCTTGTGGTGTCGAACTTCCTCAAGTCCGATTCTCGCATCGTGTATCAGCGTGATATCCGCCAGCGCATCGAAGCAGTCGCGCCCTTCATGCAGTTCGACAACGATCCGTACCCAGTTATTCAAGACGGACGAATCGTTTACATCTTCGACGGTTACACGACAACAGACCGTTACCCGAATGCTCAGCGAGCCGACTCCAGCGGCCTTCCTGCCGGAAGCGATTTGGGCGGTAAGCGTTTCAACTACATCCGTAATTCGGTCAAGGGTGTTGTGGACACCTACGACGGCACGGTGAAGCTCTACATCGTCGATCCTTCCGACCCCATCGTGAACGCGTACCAAAAGGCGTTTCCTGCCTTGTTTGCTGGCGTCGACGAGATGCCGGCCGAACTCAAGGCGCATTGGCGTTACCCCGAGGATCTCTTCCGGGTGCAGACCAACATGTTCGGCCGCTATCACATCAGCGACCCGAAGTCGTTCTACGAAAAGTCTTCGAGCTGGTCAGTTGCTCAGGATCCAGGTTCGACGGTGAACGGTTCAACCGCGATCGTCACGACGAATCAAACGGTGAACGGCACAACTTTGGTGCGAACGAAGGAAGCGCGTATTAGCCCTGTGTATTCGCTTATGCGACTGCCGGGAGAGAACACGGAATCATTTGTGATGCTGCGTCCATTTGTTCCGTTCTCTGAAGACGACTCAAAGAAGACACTCACTTCGTTCATGGTGGCGAATAGTGATCCTGCCCAATACGGCAAACTGACCGTGTATGAAATGCCGTCGGGTTTCAATATCGACGGTCCGGCAATTGTGAACGCCAACATTCTTTCTGACCCGGAAGTCAGTAAGTACACAACCCTGTTGAATCAGCAGGGTTCGCGAACCCAGTTCGGCAGCCTGATGCTGACCCCGGTGAACAACTCCATTATTTATGTGCGTCCGTTGTATGTGTCGTCTGACAACAACACGCAGATTCCCGAGTTGAAGCAGGTCATCGCCGTGTTCGGCGGTCAGGTCGTGATGAAGCCCACACTTCGTGAAGCGCTGCAGACCCTGTTCCCTGGAGCAAACCCGCAAACCTTCGAGTCGGGAACGATCACGCAGGATGACACGGGTAGCAACGGCTCGACGAATAACGGATCCTCGTCGGGCAATTCCACAACGACAACCACGATTCCTTCAACAGGAAATGCAACGAAGGATCAGTTGATCGACCAGGCAGCGAAAGCCTTGGCCGATGCTGACGCGGCGCTCCGCAACGGCGATCTCGCGGGCTATCAGGCAAAGGTCAAGGAAGCGCAAACCTTGATTAGTCAGGCGCAGTCGCTTCCCGACGGCACCACGTCGAGTTCGGGTTCGTCCGGTTCAACGACGACAACGACGACCGTTCGATCAGGCACGCCCGCTTAGTAGCGAGTTTCGTTAGACGGTTGGCCAGCTGCCGCTTTCAAGAGCAGCAACAAAGAGTGTCACCGTTGCCTGAAGTGCGATGTCGTCGTCGGCGCGACCAAGTGGCGTGCCCGGTTCTATGAGACCGCGAACCGTGGCGCTAAAGACGCGGTGCGCAATGGCAACTTCCTGCTCGTTCAACCCGTAGGAACCGAGCACTGTTCGGATCGGCCGCGCGATGCGCTTGGCCTGATCCCTGAACTCGTTGTCTTCGGCGCCGAGATGTCCGCGAAGTGCAGCCATGCGACCGGGGTGCTTGCGAGCGAAGTCTCGTTCGGCCTCGGCAATTGCCGTCAACGCGTCGGCCCCGCTGCGCCCGACGCTTGCTCCCCACACGACGTCGGCAACTTCGGTGACCGCGAGTATGGCGATGTCGCGGCGAAGCGCGTCAAGGCCATCGATGTGTGAGTAGAGCGAACTCACGTGCCGGTCGACTGCTTCGGCGACTTTCGAAAGCGTGAGCTCGCTCCAGCCAATCGAGTCAGCGAGGTCAGCGGCAGCTGCGATGAGCGTGTCGCGATCGAGGTACTGGCCTGTCGAACGGCTGCGAGCGGGAGCGCTCATAGGTTCCAGACTCTGACGGCGTTGTCACACACGATCTTGCGCTTTTCGTCTGCGGGAATTCCAGTAAATGCTCGTTCGATGAGATCCTGAGAGTCGGGCCAACTGGTAACCGGGTGAGGAAAGTCGGTCGACC
>CANGMY010000045.1 GCA_947455015.1 Microthrixaceae bacterium
GCAACGAGACCAGAGGAACGAGCGACGTACCACCACACAGATCCCACGACTAACTCGCCTTCGATCGGGCTTTAGGTGTCGGGGCCGCTTTCTTGGGAACTGTTGTTGAAGGCGTTGCCGCTTTCGGGGTGCTGGTTGAGGGGGAAGAGCTCTTGGTGCTGGGACTGCTGGTCGACGGGGTCGTCACGGTCTGGGTGGGGGAGACCGATGCCCCAGCGGAGGCCGGAGCGAGGGCGGCGCCAATGGCCATGCCCGTGCCGAGGGTTGTGGCAACACCGACGCTGGCCCAGCCGACAAAGCGGCGGCTTCGAGAAGCGGGATGGGGTCGTTTACGTCGGGTCATGGGGAGCACCGTACGGATGGGAGGTGAAACTGGTGTGAAGAGAGGGTGAGGACGAGGTAAGAGCGAGCCTCCTGTAGCGGTCGTCGGTCACAATTGCGAAACGGGACTATTCCGAAACACATTCGTTTCGATAGGGTCGTCGGCATGGACGAACAGCAACTTCAGAAGCGCAGGTGGTGGGCCCTCGCAGTGCTCTCCGGCAGTCTTCTGGTGATCTCTCTCGACAACACGATTCTCAATGTGGCGATTCCCTCGCTTGTTCGTGATCTCAACGCGACAACCAGTCAGCTTCAGTGGATTATCGACGGCTACACGCTTGTCTTCGCAGGGCTGCTCCTCACTGCAGGAGCGTTAGGTGATCGCTTTGGGCGCAAAGGCGCGCTGCAACTCGGACTCGTGATTTTTGGGCTCGCGTCTATGGCATCGGCAATGGCCCAAAGCGCGAATCAACTCATCGTGACGCGTTCGCTCATGGGAATCGGCGGTGCGCTCATCATGCCGTCGACGCTTTCGTTGCTCACCAACATTTTTCATAACCCTCGGGAACGCGCGAAAGCGATTGGAGTTTGGGCTGCAGTTGCTGGCGCCAGTGGCGCGCTTGGTCCCGTTATCGGTGGTGTGTTGCTGAAGTGGTTTTCTTGGCATGCGGTGTTCTTCGTCAATGTCCCGTTGATCATCGCTCTGTTGTTTGCTGGCAAGTATCTGCTGCCGAAATCGAAAGCAGAACTTGCCGAACGACTCGACCCCGTTGGCGCAGTGCTTTCGATGATTGGTCTTGTCCTCGTTCTTTGGGCTGTCATTGAATCGCCGACATCGGGGCTTACCGATCCAAAGGTCGTGATGGCGTTCTCTATCGGAGCACTCGTCGTCGCTGCATTCATTGTTTGGGAACTCCGCATTGATCACCCGATGTTGGACATGCGGTTCTTCAAAAACCCGAGGTTCACTGCAGCAAATATGGCAGTGACGCTTGTGTACTTCGCGATGTTTGGGCAGATGTTCGTAATGAATCAGTACACCCAGGTGGTGCTGGGGTATTCCCCGCTTGAAGCTGGCTTGCGAATGATGCCGATGTCGATCGTCATGATCTGTGTCGCGCCAATGGCGCCACGACTCGTGTATCGAATCGGCACCAAGATCGTTGTGGGCGGCGGTTTGGTCGTCGCCTCCGTCGGCGTGCTCATTGTGTCGATGGTTCCGACATCAAACGGGTATCCGGTCTTACTTTTCGGAATCATCGTGTTGGCATTCGGTATGGGGTGCGTCATGGCACCAGCCACCGAATCAATTATGGGATCGTTGCCTCGCGAGAAAGCTGGCGTTGGCTCAGCAATGAACGACACAACTCGCCAGATGGGCGGCGCACTCGGTGTTGCGGTGATTGGTTCACTTCTTGCGGCGATCTATCGCCCAGGTGTGCAATCAAATATGAGTGCGGCTGGCATTTCGCAATCACTGATTGACACAGCGAAGGAATCAGTAGGTGGAGCAGTCTTCAACGCGGCAAACACGCCAGGAATTTCGCCAGAAACAGCAGCGCAGATTCACACCATCGCCGTTCAGCAGTACGTCGATGGCATTCATATCGCGATGAAAATCGGTGCTGCGATCGTTCTTCTCGCCGCATTTGTTGCCTTTAAGTGGTTGCCTGCCCGAGCCGAAGATACTCGTAGTGAAGTGAGTGGTCCGCTCGATGGTCTTGCATCGCTCACCTACGCAGAGGCAGAGGGTGCACTTGAAGACGATCAGGTTGAACTCGACGCTGGAGGCGTGAAGTCATGACGTTGCCAACGGCAGAACGCGCTCGGCCGGGCCGACAACGCAGCGAGGCTGCAGATCACGCAATTCTCGATGCCACGCTCGAACTTCTGAGTGAGTACGGATATGCATCGCTCACGATGGCTGCAGTCATAGCAAAGTCGGGAGTCTCATCGGCCACGTTGTATCGACGCTGGCCGACCAAGCAAGACCTCGTTACTGCAGCGCTGGCAACGCTTCACGCTGAGATCGTTGACATTGATACTGGATCGTTACAGAACGACGTCACTGCAATGGTGAACGCCTCTGCTCAAGCGATGATGGTTCGTCGCGAAGATCTCGCCGATGATCTCGCGATCGAACTCCGTCGCAACCCGGAATTCCGCGCGGCAGTGAATGAGAAGTTCATTCTTCCTCGACGCCGTGTAATGGCTGCGATTGTTGAACGAGCTCAGGCGCGCGGCGAACTGGGTAAAGAAATTGATGCGGAAACGGCGTACGCATTTATCGCGGGCCCGCTGCACAATCGGATGTACGTCCAAGGCGAAACGTTGTCGGCAGCGTTCCAGCGAACGGTTGCCAAGGGCGCGCTCGCTGCAATTGTCGCGGTCGCTGACGACAAACAATCGCGTTAGCCAGCAGTTACGCCTCGATCACTCGAGAAGATTGCGCCGTGGATATTGGTTGAACCGGGTGCGGCAACGAGTGCGACGAGCTCTGCGATGTCGTCAGCCTCGCCCTGTCCGCGGTATCCCATGTACGGGGTCATGAGTTCGAAATCGATATCAGCGGGAATCTGGAAATTATGGGTGAGGTTTGTCTCGATTGCTCCGGGAGCAATTGCGTTGACGCGGATCTTCGTCTTCGCATATTCCATGGCTAACGAGCGTGTGAGTTGAACGACAGCGCCCTTCGTCATGCAATAGGCGGTTGTGTATGCCTGCCCCATAAGGCCTGCGTTCGACGCGATGTTCACGATATTGCCGTCGGATGCAAGAAGGTGGGGGACGGCGGCCTGACAAAAGAAGAACGGCGCATCCATGTTCACCGCCGCCATGCGTCGGTACTGCGCTTCAGTCATGTCAGTGAAATGAAATGCTCCGGCGATTCCGGCCACGTTGACGAGGACATCGAGACGACCAAACGCCTCGACCGCTTCGGCGATGGCGTCGAAGCATTCCGAGCGCTCACAAACGTCACCGACTCGTGAAACAGCGGTACCGCCGGCTGCGGTGATCATTGAGACCGACTCGGCGAGCGATTCGGGGTTCACGTCGTGGACGAAGACTTCGGCGCCTTCGGCGGCCAGTCGCAGGGCCGTCGCCCGGCCAATTCCAGATCCCGCTCCGGTGATGAAGGCGACCTTGTCGGTGAATCGGCCTGGAATGACGTACGGCATGTCGGACTCCTCGTCGTTGGGCAGGCGCAGATCGTCGCACATTGGCGAACTTCGGGCCGTCGAAGTGGCGGGGTGTCAGTGACGAGGTATCGCGGGGTGGTTCAGTCGCGATACGTTGCCAAGGCGCTGCGTTGCCAAGGGGGCACTGCAGAGGAGGAGCTTGTGATGGACATCAAGGCCGGTAGCCGACTCGCTTGCCCGGAGTGCAGCGTCGAACTCGTCGTGGTCCGTCCCCCGAGCTCTGCCGTTGTTCTCACCTGTGGAGGCGTCGAAGTTGTTGACGCCGCTGCCGATCGTCCGGGTGGCGGCCATGCCGACGCCAGTGGTGACGGCACTCTCGTTGGCAAGCGTTATGCCGACGACGACTCAGGTATTGAAGTGTTGTGCGCCAAGCCTGGTCCGGGCACATTGGCTGCCGATGGCCGCGAGGTTCCCATCAAGGGTGCCAAGCCGCTTCCGTCCTCTGACTGATCTGAAGGTCATCGCGTGAATCTTTCGCTCTTGCTCGAGATGTCGGCATCGACACTCGAGGATCGCCCTGCTGTCACCTCTGGATCGCGGACTCTCAGTTACGCCCAACTCGATGCCGCCGCTCGTCGATGCGCGGCGAAGTTTTTGTCGATGGGTGCAACTGGCGTTGTGTATTGCGGAACGAACGATGCCAGCTTTCCCATCGCCGTCTTTGGTGCGGCCTACGCCGGCCTGCCCTTCATTCCGCTGAACTATCGCTTGGGTGAAGAGCAGCTTCAGCCACTGGTCGAGGCCAATCGCGGGGCCGTGATCATTGCGGAAACCGCAAAAGTTCCTGGTTCCGACCCAGAAATGGTCGTGCTTCGTTCGACGCTGCTCGACGCGTCGTTTGCAAGCGCCTCCGACGTTGAACTTCCGCCGTTTGTCGACCCTGAAGATGTTGCGATTGTGCTTTACACGTCGGGCACATCGGGAACTCCAAAGGCAGCGCTCCTTCGTCATCGGCATCTGACGGCCTATGTCATTGGCACCGTCGAGTTCGCAGGCGCCGAGCCGGAGCAAGCAGCGCTTGTCACGGTTCCGCCGTACCACATTGCAGGTCTCGCGAACTTGCTGTCGAACATGTACTCGGGTCGCCGAATTGTGTATCTCGAGTCGTTCGATGCGCAGGTGTGGCTCGACACGCTTCGCAACGAACGCATTACCCAAGCCATGGTTGTTCCCACGATGCTTGCCCGCGTTGTGCAGCATCTCGATGGTTCCCCTGCCGATGCGCCGACCTTGGCAACACTTTCCTACGGCGGTGCTCGCATGCCGCTTCCCGTTCTCGAACAGGCACTCGAATTGTTTGTTGGAACCGGTTTTGTCAATGCCTATGGCCTCACCGAAACCTCATCGACCATTGCATTGCTTGGTCCCGAGGATCACGACGCTGCATTCGCTGGTGATCCAGTCGCCAAGGTTCGCCTCGGTTCGGTGGGCAAGGTTCTTCCGGGTATTGAGGTTGAAGTTCGTGACGAAGACGGCAACGTTCTTGCCGTTGGCGAACCTGGTCTGGTCTTCCTCCGCGGCGAACAGGTTTCGGGTGAGTACGACGGTGGCAGTGTCATCGATGCCGAGGGTTGGTTCCCGACCAAAGATCGCGGCTGGATCGACGGGGACGATTACCTCTTCATCGAAGGTCGTGCCGACGACACCATCATTCGTGGCGGCGAGAACATCGCTCCTGCCGAGATCGAAGACGTACTCCGCCGGCATGAGGCGATCGTCGATGCTGCGGTCGTGGGTATCCCTGACGACGAATGGGGCCAGCAAATCGCGGCAGTTGTTGTGCTTGCCCCGGGTAAGTCGGTTGGTGTCGACGAGCTTTACGACTTTTGTCAGCAACACCTGCGCAGTTCGAAGACGCCCTATCGCATCGAGTTCCGAGACGAACTTCCACATACGCCCACGGGGAAACTTCTTCGTCGAGAGGTCCTTGCTGACCTCTTGGGGTGAGCAATCCGAGATCTTTCTCGTAGATTGAGCGTCGTGGATTTCACTCTCGACGCCGAACAACTTGCGCTCAAATCAGAAGCCGAGGAATTCGCGGCTGCAGCCGTGGCTAAATACGGCCGCTTTAATGATTCGTGGTTGTGTTCGTTCTCGCGAGAGTGCTCGCAAGATCTTGCTGCGCGCGGTTGGATCGGAATGGTCTGGCCGAAAGAGTTCGGCGGCGGAGGACGCTCTCCAGTCGATCGGTTGATCGTGAGTGAAGCGCTCATCACCGCTGGTGTGCCTATCGGTGCAACATGGTTTGCTGATCGTCAGATGGGCCCGGGCCTCTTTACGTTCGGAACACCCGAACAGTGTGAGCGGTATCTGCCCGAAATTTTGGCTGGCGATGTCACGTGGTGCATCGGCATGTCCGAACCAAACAGCGGTTCTGACCTTGCGTCGCTCAGCACCTCGGCGGTGCGCGATGGCGACGAATGGGTCATCAACGGCCAGAAGATTTGGACATCGTTCGCGCATGAATCGGACTACTGCTACCTGATCTGTCGAACCGAATCGATTCCCGGAAAGCCACATCTCGGAATTAGCGAAATCATTGTTCCGATGGACACGCCCGGTATTGAAGTGCGACCGATTCGCGACATGGTCGATGCCCGTCATTTCAACGAGGTTTGGTTCGACAACGTTCGCGTTCCGGTGGGCAACTTGGTTGGCGTCGAAGGCAAGGCCTTTTCGCAGACCATGAAGCAACTTGAACATGAGCGCGGCGGCATTGATCGTTTGGTGTCGAACCGAGCGCTCTATCTCCATGTTCTTGAACTCGCCGACACGTCTGACCCAATTGTTCGCCAGGAAATTGCCGAGCTTGAAATCGGATTTACTGTCGGACGACTCCTGGTTTACCGAAGCGTGTTGGGGCAGACACCGGCTGGCTTCGCTGCTGGCACCAAATGTGTTTGCACCGAATACGAACAGCGCGTGGCCGACTTCGCCGCGCGGATCTTGGGGCCCGAGGCAATGTTGCACTCCGATTGGTCGACGGAAATCGCTTATGCGCCGGCCTACACAATCATGGGTGGCACGTCGGACGTCATGCGTAACATCTTGGGTGATCGGGTACTCGGCCTTCCTCGGTGAAGTGGTGGGCGCCGGTCTCTGAGACCGGCAACAATGACGGCATGATCACGCTGGATGTCGTCGACCGAGTTGCCACCATCACGCTGAATGACCCAGGACGTCGGAATATCGTTTCGGCAGCGCTCAACGCCGCGGTTGTCGAGGGGATGAACGAACTCGAATCTCGAGATGACGTCGGGGCGATTGTTGTCACGGGTGCAGCACCGGCGTTCTGTGCTGGTGCAGACCTTGATGATCTTGCCGCATGCGATACCGAAGACAAGCTGCGCTCGATCTATTCGGGATTCTTGCGGCTTGCCGATTCGCCGCTTCCGACAATTGCTGCGGTGAACGGTGCGGCGGTTGGGGCAGGGCTCAACCTTGCGCTGGCCTGCGATGTGATCCTCGCTGGCGAGTCAGCAAAGTTCGATACGCGATTTCTGCAGATCGGACTTCATCCGGGTGGTGGCAATACTTGGAGACTTCGGCGCATCACCGATCTGCAAACCACGATGGCGCTCGTGTTGTTCGGCGAAGTCGTCGATGGCGCCCGCGCTGCGGAAATCGGGTTGGCCTGGAAATGCATTCCCGACGCTGATCTCCTCGCTGTTGCTCAGTCCATGGCCGCGAAGGCTGCTGCCGGACCGACCGAAGTCGTTCGCTCGATGAAAGCAACAATTTTGGCGAACGATGCAATTACAAATTCTGACGATGCCGTAGCGGCCGAGTTGGGACCGCAACTTGCATCGTTGAGCGGCGATGCATTCGTTGAGCTTCTGGCAAAACTCCGTGCTCAAATCGCTTCGAAGTCCTGAACGGTGAGTTCGGCGTCGTCGGGTTGGGATCGCGCAGTCGGCTTCGCTGATCAAGCGATTGCGCGCCAAGTTGCGCTCGGACTTCCTTCTCTCGGTGCCGGGAGCGAACTTCTCTCACAACGATCGCTCTTCACTGACCCGTCTACTCATCGGCAGGAGTCGATGGGCGGCCACTGTCGGTTGCTGCGCACCGTCGATCGTTGGTGTGCGGTGCATCTTCCCCGAGTCGATGATGTGGAGCTCCTGCCTGCGTGGTTGGGAATTCAGGTATCTGACAACGAAGTTCCGTGGACAGAAGTGGCAGAGACTGTTGCAACGAGGTTGAGCAACGAGCTTGTGCAATCCGGACAGGAACTTGGTCTTGCCGTCTCTGCGATGCCCGATGGCGAAGATGATCAGTTGCGTGATCGGGGCACCACGAATCCCGCACGTCCATGGATTCAGCGACAGGTCGGAACGCGTCGTAATGACACCTCGTTGAACGGCGCACTTGTTGTTGACCTTTCATCGTTATGGGCCGGTCCTCTGTGCTCTCGGGTTCTGACTGAAGCCGGAGCAAGAGTTGTGAAGGTGGAATCGGCAACGCGCCCCGACGCGTCGCGTGATGGCGACCGCGCATTTTTTGACTGGCTCCACGAAGGCCAGGAATTTCTCGCGATCCCGTTCGAAGAGACATCAGGTGTCGCCGAACTTGTTTCGCTGCTCGAACGGGCGGATGTTGTGATTGAAGGTTCACGCCCACGAGCGCTCGATCGTCTTGGAATCGTTCCTGCGGAGTTCGTCGCGAAGCGGTCAGGCTCGGTGTGGTTGTCGATTACTGCTTATGGCCGGTGTGGGCCATGGCGCGACTGGGTCGGGTTCGGCGACGACGCAGCTGTTGCGGGCGGACTCGTCGACCACGACGGTTCTGGTGTTCCGAGTTTTGTTGGCGATGCCGTCGCTGACCCGCTGACAGGGCTTGTCGGGGCCGCGCTCGTTGCAGATGCTGTTCGTCGTGGTGGTGGCGTCACCATCGACGTTGCGCTGCGTGAAGTTGCACGGAGCGCAGCATCTGCAGCTCGCGTGGTGTGGTGATCATGCGAACGGTGATTACGAATGCTGAAGTGGACGGTCGCTTGGTATCGGTGGTGATCGAGGACGGGTTCATCGTTGCTGTGGGCGAGGATTCCCACGCGCAAGAATCGGGCGTCATCGATGCGAATGGTGGAGCGCTTCTTCCTGGCCTTCATGACCATCACGTGCACCTCTTGGCGATGGCCGCGCGACGTGAAGGAGTCGATCTCGATGTTCTTGAAGACGCCGCGAGTTTCGATCATGCGTTGAAAACGGCGGCATCGGTAAGGACTGATGGTTGGGTGCGCGCGTCAGGGTATGACGAACACCGCCATGGGCCACTTGATTGTCACCGGATCGACGCGCTGGTTGGCCAGACGAACGTTCGTGTTCAGCACCGATCAGGTCTGGCGTGGGTGTTGTCCTCTGCAGGACTTGAAGCAGTCCTTGCCGATGGCGTCCCATCGGGAGTTGAACTCGATCTTGAAGGTCATCCGACTGGTCGTCTTCTGCGACTTGATTCTTGGTTGGCCGAACGCGTCGGCGTGAGTGCACCGTCATTGCGCGAAGTTGGCGC